>JAHDDF010000527.1 GCA_020629475.1 Saprospiraceae bacterium | reverse complement strand
GACTAATTCGGATTTATCTTCCTTTTTTAGGTAATGCCATTTTATACCGTGAATATCGGTTATTTTTTTTGCCCATTTTACGCTCTCGGCATCTTCGGGGCTACCGATGATAAAATCCCGTTTACTTGGGTTTTTTAAATATTCTTGAAGGAAATACCCGAATTCCCAGCGACTCGTAGGACCGATATTAGGCGCGAATACGCCGGATTCCTCCTTGGTCCAATACGTAGGTAACCAAAACGCGGTAATATCACATAGGTTTAGGTATTGCCATTCCCAAGGGATTTGTTTATTCCTGACCCTATCGACTTCAGCCTTGGGGTTTTGATTGTCGATGTCTTTCCAATGCCCGGATTCAGGTTCAGGGGATACTACAATCATGCTTGGGTTTAAACGTTCGTCCGAGGTTAATTCGGATATGACTTTTCGGCGCCAGCCCGTAGTCATTTCTCCATTGGGAGGGGTAGGGCCTCCTAGGAATACACCGAGTTTGGGGAATACCGTATCGTGTTTTCTTGAAAATAAAGTCCTGATTTGTTCTCCTTTTTCTTTCATGTTTTTTAGGTTTTGTTGTTAGGTCGCTTGCAGACGACGCTAGGGAATAGCCGGTCGGTTCCGACCTTGTTTTTTATTGATGCGAGGTGTCACTCAAAAACAATATCATCAATATATATATCATGGGCAAATCCATCCGTGCTAGAGAATAATGCAAAGCCCGTACGAATACAACTTAGATCCGTCTTTTTTAGTTTAATCGTGTATTTTTTCCATTTCTTCCCGATTACGATTTTCAAGGATTCTTTACTTGAATCGGGGAAAGGTTTGTCCTTGTCAATCAAACCAAAACCGACAGTAGCTTCCACATTTGATTCACTGGATTTTGCCCAAAAACTAAAGGTTTTAGCACCTGTAATATCGTAACCGCCTAGGATGTCGCCCCAGTCATTTGCGGGGTCCATAAATGCTACGCCGTACCATCCTTCAATGGCATCGTAAGTGATTTTAATGGATGTTTTTCCGGAGTGTACGTCTTCCGTACTCTTGGCGTCGACGCTTAGTTTTTTATAATTCCCCATATAACCGGAAGGGGCATAGGGCAGGTCATTTCCGTCTTGATATACATAAAAAGGAAGGCTTACTTTCGGAACCAAGAATTTCCTTTTGCTTGCTTCCTCGTCGGAAACTAAAGTGGTGCCGGATGCAATACCTGCATTACCGTATGAGTCATTCACTACGGCATACACTTTTATGGCGCCGTCTACTTTCGGTAATTGAATTTCAAATCCCTTGGAATAATCCCCTCTAAAAGTAAGGGGCAACATTTGATCACGCCGCTTTCGGCTACCCGTTCTTTGGTTGTAATAAAATTCAAAATGTAATTCCTCATTTTCAGGGTCACTTACATCCAATTTGACGGGTATCCAAGTGCCGCTATTTTTCTTTTCATCAGGAATTGAAAACGCATTTATTTCAGGGACTTTATTTTCCGGTTTATTCCCCGTATAAGCCTCGCGTATTGCCCAATATTGAGGGCGCTTCTTTCCTTTAAAATGAGTAAATAACCAAGGGGCAATAAATTTATCCCCGGAAGCATAATGAAACACGTATACTCCAAGGCAGGCGGATTTATTACTGATCCAATTTTTGTATCCTTCGGCAATAGCTTCGTATTTTTGCTTGTCGGTTGGTTCTTTTTTTATGCCGTTCGTTTCCTCCTTGATATCCCATTCCCCGGTTACCCCGAATTCCGTAATGATATAAGGTTTATCTATATTCCTTTTCTTCAATTCTTCAGCTAAAAAACCGGCTCCCGCACCGTAGCTATTTAATCCGTAAATATCCAAAGAGGGAACGTGTTTTTCCCACCAATCCAAGCCAAAAGTCCATGCTTCCACGGAGGTAATGGGATGGTTTTTATCAATGGTTTTTATTTCACTACAAACCTTTTCCAAAAATTTAGAATATGCTTCTTTTTCCTCGTCGGTAGCCGTATTCAAATACACTTCATTCCCGATACCCCAGGTTAATACGGCAGGATGGTCCTTGAATTGCTTTACGGTATTAATGGCGTTCTCGTACATGTCTTGTTTCCCTTCTTCATCATTGAGGTAATTAAAACTGTCGTCATCCTCCATGCCCGGTCTGCCATGCCGCATCCAAATACCCATCATGATTTTAATACCATGCTTATCAGCGGCATCCAAAAGCAGTTGGGTGTTTTCTCCGGTAGCCCAAGTACGGATGGTATTAACGCCCAAGTAATGTAACTCCTTGAAGTAGGTGTCGTAATTCTCCGTATATCTATCGTAACCAAAAGTGGCGCCCTTGATTTCGAAGGGTTTTCCGTCGACTAATATTTTCCATTCCTCTCCTTGTTTTTCAAGGGTAACTTGGGCTTGGAGATGTACCATCTCAACAGAATAAAAAAGAAAAAGAATAGAGAGAAAATACGTTAACCTATTTGCCATATTTTAATTTCTTAAGTATTCCATGGAATTAGAGTAATTCCACTTTTTCCACTGCAGTAAATCCCTTTGTTTTCAAAAGCTTCATGTTATGGACGAAGTTATCCATGCTGTCAGAAGGATCAATCAAATTGAGATTTAAAGAATTAATAGTT
>JAHDDF010000526.1 GCA_020629475.1 Saprospiraceae bacterium | reverse complement strand
TAAGGAAAAACGATAATCAAAATTGCGCATCACTTCGTGTATTTGTTAAATGAGTGTTTGGGCTAATATAAGTTGAATTTTTCTTTTTATACTTTTGCTTTGGTATAGCATTTTACCCTTAAAAACTGATCAGTTCAGAACGCTTTGGTATTGAGCAAGGATTTCTTCGTTATCTTTATTGGTGTCACTTTAGATATATACGTTTTCTCAACCACCATCAAAACGGGGATTAGATATGAGGTATTTTACTTGCTTTTGTTTCGTGCTATTTTTCTTTGCCCTCCAAGGACAAAATGAACGCAAGGTGTTAATCATCGGAATTGATGGGGTAAGGGGTGATGCGGCATTAGCGGCACAAACGCCCAACTTGGATGCCTTAGCCGCCAACGGGATTATTTCCTATGATGCGCAGACCTTGCCCATTACGTACTCCGGTCCGGGATGGTCCACCATTCTTACCGGTGTTTGGATGGATAAGCATAAGGTGACCAGCAATGCTTTTATCCCGAATGACTTGGATGATTATCCTCATTTTTTTCAGCACGTGAAAAATCTGGATGCAAGCATTTCAACGGCTTCCATTGTCCATTGGTCCCCTGTCAATACTTTTATCGCCCAAAGTAGTTTTACTGATCTTGAAGAGGAATACGGTTCCGATGAGGACGTGAAAAACGCCGCCATAAATCATTTAACGAATAATGATGCGGACGTTACCTTCCTTCATTTTGATGACGTAGACGGTGAAGGGCATAGCTCCGGTTTCAGCGCTTCGAATCCGGATTATTTAGCGGAAATTGAAGTTGCCGATGGATTAGTAGGGGAGGTAGTCGCTTCCTTGCAAAATAGACCCAATATTGATAATGAAGATTGGCTAATTATCATTTGTACGGATCATGGTGGTGAAGGTACCGGGCATGATTGCTATACCCCGAATTGTCAAGATATATTCCTTATCGTTTCAAGTGATTTATTGGATGCGGAATTGATAGAAAAAGCGATAATGGATATTCCCGTTTCTTCCGCCGTTGATTTTTCAGGAGGAAATGATGCAAGAATCGAAGTACCGAATAATGCCGCTTTTAATTTTAATGATTCCGATTTTACGGTAGAGGTGCGTTTAAAAACCGATGGATGGTCCGGTGACCCCGCGATTATTTCCGATAAGGATTGGAATTCCGGTTTTAATGACGGATTCGTACTGGCTTGTAATACGGATGGTTCTACATGGAAATTTAATATCGGTGGGGGATTGGTTTTCCGGATGGATATGGACGGTGGTCCGATTAGTGATGGCGAGTGGCATCACATCGCTGTTTCCTTGGATCGAAACGGAAGAAGTTTTACTTGGCAAGACGGTTATATCCGGGAGTATAATATCGCGGGTTTCGCAACGGATTCCGATACGGATTTCCCCTTGGTTATCGGACAGGACGGTTCGGGGAATTACGGTGATTCCTTCAATGGTATGATCAGCGAAGTACGTATTTGGCGTACCAATCTCAGGAATGTTACCCTCAATGAATGGAACTGCAAACCACTCACTTCCGAGCACCCCAATTATTCGGATTTGGTAGGTTGGTGGACTTTTGACGAAGGAACGGGAACACAGGTAACGGATGTTTCCCCTACGGGTGCCGTGGGCGATTTTGCTTCCGGTGCCGCTTGGTCTTCTTCCGCTATGCCTGATTATTCTTGCCTGGATTATTCGGGCGTACCTGATAATTCGGATATCGTTCCTACGGCGATGGATTTCCTTTGCTTGGAAATGAACCCTGCTTGGGGGATTGATGGTCGTTCCTGGGCTGAAGGTTCATGCATTGCTCCTACCTTATTCTGTGAGGATATTTCCTTACTCGGAGATTTGGAATTGGATATGTTTGCCGGGTCGGATGCGGTTCACTTGGTTTTGGAGTGTAGCTCGGAGGTGTTGGGGGCATATCCCCAAGTAACGATTGAATGGGATAGCAATCCTTATATTTCCATGACGGGAAGCCCTTCAGTTCCTAGCTTCTTGACGCCTAATGGAACAACCGATTTTTATCCGGAAATTGATTTCTTGGAAGATCCTTCCATGATTCCGCAAGGAACTACGGTGACGGGAACCGCTACCTTATTAATCGATGAGTTTGGGCTTACTTGTACTTTTCCTGTTTCGCTATTGTTGCCATCTACGGTTTCCGTTTCAGGCATAGAGGGGAATGGTATATACGTTTACCCTACGGTAACGCGGTCGGATATTATGATTGAAAGGAATGGTTTTGACAAAGGGATTCAATTCCAAGTTATAGACGGCGCAGGACGCGTTTCCAAGGAAGGAGATTTAGCAGGCACCGAGAATATTATTTCAATACCAAATGTTCCTGCGGGTTCTTATTTTTTAATATTAAAAAATGAGAAGGGGGAGATTTTGGTTAGTGGTAAGATTTTGAAATTGTAGGATAAGGATACGTTTGGTGTGGGAGAAGCGAGCACAGCGTCTCTACATTTATGTTTGGGATGTGGGGCGCATTGATATGCGTCTTTTTAGGCGTGGGAAATTAAAGGAAAAATACAATAGGTTTATGTTCTAAAAATTCCTCGGGGATTGTATCCGGAGAAAAGAAGAAATGTTCCTCTACGCGTTCCCGTTTGTTA
>JAHDDF010000525.1 GCA_020629475.1 Saprospiraceae bacterium | reverse complement strand
CCTTGGCGATCCATTTCCTTTGCCACATGAACCATCTCGTCCAAACTAGGTGTAATAAGCCCGGATAAACCAATGATATCCACGTTTTCCTCCTTGGCTTTTTTAAGGATATTAGCGGCAGGCACCATTACGCCCATGTCTATGATTTCATAGTTATTGCAACCCAAAACCACACCCACGATATTCTTCCCGATATCATGCACGTCACCCTTAACGGTAGCCATTAGGATCTTTCCCTTGGAACGGCTACCCGTTTCGGATTTTTCGGCTTCAATATATGGGTTGAGATAGGCTACCGCCTTCTTCATTACCCGAGCGGATTTTACCACTTGGGGCAAGAACATTTTTCCTGCTCCAAAAAGGTCTCCTACTACATTCATGCCGTCCATCAAAGGACCTTCGATTACTTGAAGCGGACGGTCAAACATTTGACGTGCCTCCTCGGTATCTTCTTCTATGAATTCCGTAATTCCTTTTACCAATGCGTAACTCAAGCGCTCTTGTACGGAGTTTTCCCGCCAGCTTAAATCTTGCTTACGGGTTTTCCCGCCTTGTCCTTTTACCTTTTCGGCATATTCAGTAAGGCGTTCCGTTGCATCGTCTCGGCGGTTAAGGATTACATCCTCCACCAACTCCTTAAGGTCTTCCGGAATATCCTCATACACTTCCAACATCCCCGCGTTTACGATGCCCATGTCCATACCCGCCTTGATAGCGTGGTACAAGAAAACGGAGTGCATCGCCTCACGGATAACGTTATTGCCACGGTAGGAAAAGGAAACGTTACTTACGCCACCGCTTACTTTTACCAAGGGCATTTTCTCCTTGATCTTCCTTGTTGCTTCAATGAAGTTTACCGCAAAGGGATTGTGTTCCTCAATTCCTGTAGCAACCGCAAAAATATTGGGATCGAAGATGATGTCCTGGGGAGGAAATCCTACTTGGTTTACTAGGATATCATAAGCACGGGAACAAATATTTACCTTTTCCTCCACGGTTTCCGCTTGACCCTTTTCATCAAAAGCCATAACAACGGTAGCGGCACCGTACTGTCTAACAATTTGCGCTTGACGAATAAATTCTTCTTCGCCTTCCTTCAAGGAAATGGAATTGACGATGGCTTTTCCTTGGACGCATTTTAGCCCTGCCTCGATTACGCTGAATTTTGAGGAATCAATCATGATGGGCAACTTGGCAATGTCCGGCTCGGAAGCCACCAAGTTTAGGAACTTGGTCATTGCCGCTTCGGAATCAATCATCGCCTCATCCATATTGACATCGATGATTTGCGCGCCACCCTCTACTTGTTGAAGGGCTACGGATAAGGCTTCCGAATATTTATCTTCTTTGATCAGCCTAGCAAATTTCCGTGAACCGGTTACGTTGGTTCTTTCCCCGACGTTGATGAAATTCATTTCTTCCCTTACGGTCAATGGCTCCATACCCGAAAACTGTGAATTCTCGGTTTTTGCGGGAACGGATCTAGGTTTTTTGCCTTTTACCAATTCCGCCATGACACGGATGTGATCAGGGGAAGTACCACAGCATCCGCCGACGATATTCACCAAGCCTGAATCAACGAATTCCTTGATGAACTCACCCATTACGTTTTCGTCTTGGTCGTATTCCCCGAAACGATTGGGTAAACCGGCATTGGGATAAGCACTTACCAAGCAATCCGCCATTTTGGAAACCTCCGCAATGTGCGGACGCATTTCCGTGGCACCAAGGGCGCAATTGAAACCAACGCTGAATAGGTTAGCGTGCGCAACGGAAATCCAAAATGCCTCCGCCGTTTGCCCGGAAAGGGTCCTCCCGGATGCATCGGTAATGGTACCTGAGACCATTACAGGGAGGGAAGTATTTTTCTCCTTGAAATATCGTTCTATGGCAAATAAAGCTGCCTTGGCATTTAGCGTATCAAAAATGGTTTCCACCAAGAGTATATCAGAGCCTCCTTCCACTAAACCCGCTACTTGGGTATAATACGCCTCGGACAATTCATCGAAGGATATGGCGCGGAATCCGGGATCATTTACGTCGGGGGAGATGGATAAGGTCCTGTTGGTAGGACCCATAGCTCCCGCTACGAAACGCGGTTTGTCAGGTGTTGAAAAAGCATCACAGGCTTTTTTTGCTACGCGGGCGGATTCGAAATTGATGTCATAAACGGCATTCTCCAATTGATAATCCGCTTGTGCTACGCTTGTACCCGAGAAGGTATTGGTTTCAATGATATCCGCACCGGCCTCTAGGTACGCCTTGTGTACCGCTTCCACGATATCAGGCTGTGTAATGGAAAGGATATCATTATTACCCTTGATGTCACAAGGATGATTCTTGAAGCGTTCGCCCCTGAAATCTTCCTCGGAAAGCTTGTATTGTTGGAGCATGGTACCCATTGCACCATCAATCACCAATATTCTTTCCTTGGCTAAACTGCGGATATCCTTCATGCGGCGTGAGATTTAGAGGCGTAAATATAGGAGTAGAACAGGAAAGATGCGGGGGAAGTTTTGATGATGCCCTTGGTCAGGAGGCCAAGGCTTGGGAAGGTTTTCTTTTGTCTTTTGGGATATTGGAATAAATGAAAAAAATAACAGCCCGTAACCAAATTTTTATTTGTTACGGGCTGTTAAA
>JAHDDF010000524.1 GCA_020629475.1 Saprospiraceae bacterium | reverse complement strand
ACGCTCCTTGGACGGGAACGAACTTTATGGTGCCTGTGGCTACAACAATTGGGAGCAAGCACATCGCAGGGCGGAAATCGGGTTTTGGTTACTCCCTGATTACTGGGGCAGGGGAATCGTCCCCAAGGCGGTGGCTTTGATTTTGGATTATGGTTTTACGACAATGAACCTGCACCGCGTGGAGGCTTATGTAGAATCGGAGAACAGGAATTCAAAAAGGGTGATGGAAAAAATGGGTTTTGTGTTGGAGGGAAGCATGCGGGATTGCGAAATAAAAAACGGTGCATTCATCTCCGTAGACATCTACGCCAACATACATTCAAAGGACAAGCAAAATAAAAGTGTAACAAAGCACTAACGACGTGGTGACGAACCACTCATTATCCCGTCTTATTATACGATAGGGAAAACCAAATTCTCCCAAATATTTTCACCACTTTATAGTACTGAAATGTTAGATCAGTTGAAGCAACTCGCCATGAGCAAATTGGCGGAAAAGATGGAATCCAATTCCTTAGGACAAAACGAAACCCAAGAAGCGGCAAACGAGGGCGCCGGTATTTTCGCGGATTTGTTGAGCTCCAAAATCGGTGCAGGAAAATTGGATCAAGTAAAAGACTTGTTCCAAAACCGTGAAGGGTTCCAGAACAATGAATTGTTCCAAAACCTTCAAGGAAAATTGGGTCAAATCCTTCAAAACAAAGGAATGAACGCCCAAGAAGCGGAAGCGGAAGCACAAAACGTGGCTCCCGGAATCATTGATAGCCTTCGTGAAAGATTCGAATCCAAGGAGGAAGCCGATTCAGGTTTCGACTTGAACAATATTCAAGGTATGATTGGTAATGCCGGTGATGCAGTGAATAAAATCAAAGGATTCTTCGGTAAGTAAACCGAAGGAATCACTTGAATATGAAACGGGCTTGCCGCGATGCGGCAAGCCCGTTCTTTTTTCCTGAAAATCATATTAGCGGGTTAGCACTAAAATCTTCCCGTCTTCCGTACCGATAACTACTCGATCCCCGGAGAATTCGATTTGCCTAAATTCAGGTAAGGTTTCATTGAAAACGATATCCTTATTATCCCGATTCATGACTACGAGGTTATTTTCCTCCTTGTAAAATACGTAGGAATTATCCGGTGCGGCACAAACCCTTCCACGCTTCACGCCAAAGGATTCCCATTGCTCCATTTCACCGGTTTCCGTATCCACCTCGAAATTCATGGATGACTTTCCGTCCATGATGAGTAATTTCCCGTCCTTCTCCAAATAACCAAGCGCATAGCTTCCGTCCACGTGATCATATACCTTACGGCACTCATCGTTTTCCGGATTGTAACGGTAAATCTCTGAACCGGAATAAACGACATCCAACAAGTCTCCATGACTTCTAAGGACACGCTGGGGATAGAATTTATCATCCTCTTTTTCCAATTCCTTTTCAAGCACGAATTCCTTCTCTACCTGAAGCGTATCTAAATCAAAAAACACAAGAGGACCGAATTTCAAATATTTCTTGGCATCCTGTTCCATACCTACAGGGAGCTCCTCCCCTTCCGGGCGGCTATCATCACGATAAGCGTCTTTACCCATATCCAGAGGCTTGGTAGGGTAAGTTGCAAACGCCACCTTTCTATTCCCTAAATCAAAATGGCGGGTAAAGCAAGTATTTGCGGCTAGGATTTTATTGGAACCGGTGGTTAAGTCCACCAATCTAGCCCTGTAGGAAAGCGTATAGGCAATGAATCTATTATCGTCAATCCAAACAAGACCATCCGCATCAAACAAGGAATTATCCAAAAGGATACACTGTCTTTCCTCCAAGGTTTCCACATCAATAATACGGATTTCCCCTTGGGCACTAATTACGTAATCCGTGGGGCGGTTCGGCACAACGCCAAGTGGCTTGGTTGAGCCACCGAAACCGGAAAATTGCTTCAAGCCATTACCCAATTCATCCCAAACGATAACGGAATTATCATAGCTCCCCGAAATGATTCTGCCGGTTTTTTCATTGATCATTAAATTGGAAATAGACCAGGAATGCTGGAAATTCTGCCCCGCTCCCATTAAACCGGAAACACTCCAAATATTGATGTTTCCTTTTTCGTCGCCGGTATATAAAACATCACCGAAGAAACAGCAGCTGTAAATTTGCTTTCCGCCATGACCTACCTGTGTAAACACGCGCTCCCCGGTTTCAATATTCCATCCGTCAAGCGTAGCGGAAGCCGTTACCAAAAGCTTGTGTTCAGGGATATATATAACGTCCTTAATCTCCTTGGATAAATCATCACTTTGCCAGATGACTTCCCAAGATTTATCATTCCAAACCACTACATCATGCGCGCAGGTAACAACTCTTCCGTCACCGGTCCATACGGAGCAAGCCGTTGCTTTCCGGTTTCCGGTTCCGGAGCTATTTCCTCCGCCTATCGTCATACCCATTACGTACATTAGGGTACTTCCCTCCACTAAGGATTTTGCTTTCTCCTGTCTCTCCAAGTCCCAAACGAAGAGACTACTATTCAAGGAACCCGTAATTCCTAAAGGCGCACTTGGATGCACGGCTAAAGAATACACCCAATCACCATGCCCCTCAAAATCGCTTAACAAACCTCCTTCGGTGAGGCTCCAGAATTTCACCA
>JAHDDF010000523.1 GCA_020629475.1 Saprospiraceae bacterium | reverse complement strand
AAAAAGCTTTTCGTTTTTTGGTCTTGCTCTTAAAACAAAACCACTAAATACACAATCAGGAATATCTTCAATTAATACTGACGAAATCCCTATTTCTTTAATGACTTCTGAGGTTCGTGTAAAAAATACATCCCCTTTTAATGCTGAAAATCTTTCTTTTTCTTTTTCTGAAACATCTACTAATCCCTTAATTATATCTTTCCCTAAACTAGGATTATTAAATACATCTTTGAAATTAATAATGGGGGTTCCTTTACCAAAATATTCCTTCTCTTTGTTTAATCCATTTTTAAACTCAAAAAAGTCTTCTATAGGTAAGTTCTCCCACTCCCCCCCAAACCCCGGAAACCTCAAACTCGGTATATTTTTCTTTTCCATTCTAGTTGTATTAAAAAGGTGCGTCAATACCCAGTTCCTTGCAGAAATCCGCAATGGTTTTATCGGTGGCTTCCATGTCCTTGTCCAAGGCGCGGAGTTGTTCCGTTACCACTTGTAAATCCACCGGTTCCTCCTCCTCGAAGGTATCCACGTAGCGGGGGATATTAAGGTTATACTCGTTTTCCTTTACCTCCGTAAGCGGTGCCACGTAGCTGTACTTATCCGTGGTTTTACGTTCTTGGTAGGTTTCCAATATCCGTTCAATATCGCTATCCCGGAGTTGGTTTTGGTTTTTGGCTTTTTCAAAATGTTGGGAGGCATCGATAAAGAGGATGTCATCCGGGTTTTCCCGGCATTTTTTCATTACCAAAATACAAGTAGGAATGGACGTGCCGTAAAAGATATTGGCGGGCAAGCCAATCACCGCATCCAAGTAATTCCTATCCTCGATAATGTACTTGCGTATCAAGCCCTCCGCCGCGCCACGGAAGAGTACGCCGTGCGGCAGTACCACGGCAAGCGTTCCGCTTTCGGAAAGGTGGTGTATCATGTGCTGCACGAAGGCGAAATCCGCCTTGGTTTTGGGCGCTAGTTTGCCGTATTGGGAAAAGCGGTCGTCATTCAACAGCAGCGGCTTCGCCGACCACTTGGCGGAAAAAGGCGGGTTCGCCACAATTGCCTCCGCGCGGAGTTCCTCGTGCTGCGGATTTTCAAGCGTATCCTCCTGCCGTATATCGAATTTTTGGTAATGCACCCCGTGCAGGATCATGTTCATCCGGCAAAGGTTATAGGTGGTACGGTTGAGTTCCTGTCCGTAGAACTCCCCTACCTCCTCCACCTCCTTGGCTACGCGCAGCAGCAAGGAGCCGGAACCGCAGGTGGGATCATATACCGTTTTGAGTTTGGTTTTTCCTAGGGTAACGAGTTTCGCCAAAATCTTGGATACCGCTTGGGGCGTATAAAATTCCCCCGCCTTTTTCCCTGCCCCGGAAGCGAATTGGGCAATGAGGTATTCATAGGCATCCCCTAGGATATCGGAATCCGCATCCTCCAAACCGAAATCGATTTTATCCAAATGCCCCAGGACACGGGCGATGAGGTCGTTTTTTTCCTCATTGTTTTTTCCCAATTTGGAGGAATTGAGATCCATGTCCTCGAAGAGGTCGATAAAATCATCCTCGCTTTCCGTACCCATGGTGGATTGTTGGATATTGGTAAGGATTTTCCCTAAGTCTTCGAGTATAAAATTATCGGCGGCTTGGTTGGCGTATATTTCCTCGTCCTCCATCGCCACGTCCGTCCTCCTAGAATTTCCCCGCTTGGCTATTTCCGAAAACAGTTCGGACGGTTTCAGGAAGTAACCCAATTTCTCCACGGCATAATGCTTCAATTCCGTGAGGACTTCGGTTCCTTGTCCGGAATTTTCGTCCAAGGCGGCATAATCCCCCATTTCGCCCTCAATGAGTTCATTGGCGTAGAGATGCATCCGTTCGGAGAGGTACTTATAGAAGATGAATCCTAGGATATAATCCCGGAATTCATCCGCGTTCATTTTTCCGCGCAGTGTATCTGCGATGTTCCAGAGTTGGCGTTCGAGTTCTTTCTTGTGATCTTCGGACATGGCTTGGTTTTGCGTTTGTGGGGTAAATGTAGGGAAAATAGGGGATAGAAATCATTGGATTTGATCGACCGGGATTCCGTGTTCCACCGAAAACGGATCGTTACACCAACACCAAACTCGATTTGGTATGGTAGTTTTCCATTTTATAAAAACGGATTAAAAAATCTTGGTTATCGTAAATAAAGGAAAACGAATTAGAGGCCAAAACCGGGTGCGGATTCAATTCTTTATTTAATAATAACTCCGTCAATTCACGGGAGCAACCCGGATCAACCAACATTCCTACGAAGTCCTCAATCGCTTCTTCCAAATTAAAATAAGGATTGTGGTCTTGATGAAGTGCGGAGGAATAATTTGAGGATATTTGCATTCCGCCGTTCGGATTAAAATAAACCAAAGCTATTTCCTCATCCTCAAAGCCGGGGCCAAGTCCAAAACCGAAGTCCTTTTGTTTAAAAAGGGATAGGTCGCTTTTTCTTTTTTTATTCTTGCCGAATAATCCTTTGGATTTTATCGTTGAATGATAATACTCCATAAAGCCGCGTTGAAATTCCTCGAATTGCGAAACCTTCATGTAAACGGGATTTAATCCTTGGGTATATTCCAGAAATCTATCATAATTTTCCTTTAGGAATTCCTCGGATTTTTCCGCTTT
>JAHDDF010000522.1 GCA_020629475.1 Saprospiraceae bacterium | reverse complement strand
ATTCGGGGAAGGTCAATGGAATGAAAATGTTATTGATAACGGTATCGGTGACAATGCAATCCGTTCTATGTTAATCCAACCGGGCTACAAGGTCTTAGCATATGATAATGACAACCAATCCGGTTATCCTTATGAATTTCGTGGTTATGTTCCTAGCTTAGGGGGAATAGCCGACCGAATCACATCTTTTGAGGTAGTACCCGATACGGGTGACGGACTCGAAACCTTGATGATTTATTTCAATGGTTCGGGAAAATCCCTAGGTTATCAATTGGAGCGCTTTGCTACCAATGTGGATGCGGATAAAATGATTTTCGTAACCGGTGTAGGTGGTGATAATGATGATTACTCCGGATACAATGCCAATAATATATCTTATGTCGAAGGCGATTTGTTAGATATTTATACGGGGCTTATTGCAGGTACTTACATTACCAACTATAGCGTATTCAAGAATGATAACCTAGGCGCCCAACCAAATCGTTACATCTTTGGTATTGATATGGGATATGACGGAACGGTAGCTGAGGGATACGAGGATTTAGATTCCGAAAAATGCGCCCAGCATGTACTTAAAATAATGGGACAATATAACCTGACCCAATTCAATAAAATCGTTATTTCCGGTCATAGCCGAGGATCAGCGGTAGGGATTTCCTCCTTCTTGCACGCCATGAAGAAAGCGATGGTTTTAGACCCTGATTTTGCAGAGTTTAGAGGAACGGTAGAAGCAGCTTTTGGTACTCCCTTTACCACTACTAATGTGGTAGCCTTGGATCCTGTTGCCGGGTCATCGACTCCGGGTTTAACAAACGATTATCATATGGGGGATAACTTCGAGATGGATGCTATTTATTCTTGGCTAAAAGGGCAACTTCCATATATCAATTATACTGAAGTTTATGCGAACGGTGCAAGAATGCTTGAAGCAGAGGAATTATTGGGCGTTGGTGGATTACTTCCCTCGCAAACATTTGATCCATCCCCGAATTACCTACATGATAATCCTAATAATAATGTTCAAAGATATTGGTTAGGATTCCGTCATAGTTCCATGGTGAATAAAGATGAAAAACTATCCGTCCTTTATGATTTAGCCGGTATTGATAAACCTTGGCTATTAACCAAGGATATGTTGAATGCAGCCTTGAATGATCAAACCCTATTCAGGAACCATTCCCATTGGTATTCCCAATTCCAAGACAACGACCAAAGAGCTTGGCAAATGGCTCTTGAGATTGATGGTTGTGATAATACGGCAACATTAGCGAATCCTGATACGGACTTAGAAATTTCCCATTACCACGGAACTCGTCATACGGCTTTTTTCAACGCCGCTTCAGGAACCGTTTTTATGCCAACTTTTGTAGGGAATAACCAATTGGAGTTTAATTGTACCGGAGATTCACCAATTTTGGATGAAGATTATATCGCCACTCTTTCTACCGCAGCACGTTCTTACGAAGATGCGGAAGGATGGACCCACTATTGCACTTGTACGGGTAGATTATTGTTGTCTTTGAAATTGGGTGGAACGGGTATGGATATTACGCCTAGTGAAGTTGAGGTCCTAAATGGCGACTCAGATCCTAAGGCGAAATTTACACCTTACGGTCAAGGTTTTATAGAAAATCCCGGTGGAGCAGTAACCATGGATCGTGCTTGGAACGTAACGGATGGTGCCACACCTACCAGCGATGTTCCCGTACGCTTTTATTTTGACGATACGGATGTAAACGGTGTAAACCAAGTATTGGTGAATCAAGGCGAAGCTCCTATGAATTCACCTGAGGAAATGTGGTTCTACAAGGCTCCGTCTGCCTATGCTCCATTCGTTATTTCCGATATCCCTACTGCTCAAATCCTATTCAACGGTGCCACACCCGCCACGGATACTTGGACGCTTGTTCCACAAAACCGTTGGGGAGCTTATGCTGCTGAAATGAAGGTTTCCTCCTTCTCCGGCGGAGGAGGTGGTGCTAGCCCGGGCGGAACACCGCTACCTGTTGAGTTGGTCGCTTTTGAAGGAGAGGTAAAAGAATCCGTTAACGTTTTGACTTGGGCATCAGCCGCGGAAGTAAACACGGATTTCTATACCGTTGAACGTTCAGAGGACGGAAGGGAATTCTACGCTATCGGTGAGAATGTACCCGCTGCCGGTTACAGCACGGAGCGTTTGGATTATACCTTCGAGGATAATGAGCCTAAGCAAAAATCCTACTACCGCTTGAAGATGGTGGACCAAGACGAGTCCTTCGAGTATTCCGACGTAATCGTTTTGGAAAGGGCTTCCGAAATCAAGGACGTAACCGTACGCCCGAATCCGGCAAAAGGTTCTGCATTCCTTGACTTTGAAGTACAAGAGGCAACCAACATTACGATTAACGTATTCGACGGAATGGGAAAAATCGTTTTGAATCAAAATATCGAGGTAAATCCCGGTGTTAATAACCACCGCTTGGATTTGAATGACATGGCTCCGGGTATCTATAATGTACAGTTGTTACAAGGAAACTCAGGTTCTAAAATCATTAAGTTAGTGGTAAGCGAATTGAGTTGATTAAAACACCTTATTACTTCCCCTAGGAAAGAGATTTCCTAGGGGTTTTTCTTTTTCCGCTTGTACCTAAATTTCCTTCATTACAAAAATCCTGAGGTTCATT
>JAHDDF010000521.1:1717-2678 GCA_020629475.1 Saprospiraceae bacterium | reverse complement strand
GCGGGTACACCCGGTGATTTGAATAGTCCGGACTTCTTCTGGCGTGATGGTTCGGGGGATGTTCGGCCGCCATATATGGTGGATTATTTCGATAATGACGGTGGTAATGACACGCTTATCGTCAGGTATAGAAGAATTACGGACCCGAATTCACTACCTTTCGATCCTCGATACGGAGCGGGTTTAAAGCTAAACCTAAGGGGTGATTGCGAGGAGGCGGTCCCCCATTGTGAGCTTCCTTTCAATACGGATCATTACATTTCCGACAGGAATACCACCGTAACCCAGCACACCAATTTCGTTCTTGATGAGGTGAATTGTCCCACTTGTGTGGAAAGAATCGATCAAAACATTACGTCTAATATTTTCTTGGATTGCCCCAATTGTGAATGTGAGGGACTACTCCACACCAATATGGATTATAGCCGTGCCCAATTCGGTATCGGTGATAATGATAATGATGGTATCGTGGATCCGGGTGAAACCTTGGACGAGAACCTGGTTAATACCCAAAGATTCGTAATGGGTGACTCCCTTCGTGCCGATTTTGAGGGTAGGGTAGTATCCGGTTCCGGCATGACTTGGGAATACGGTTACGCCATTACCAAAATTCCTATCCGTAATGAAACATGGGGAACAGCGTTTGATAAGCTTAATTTCCCGTTGGGCGGTCAGGTAGAAATCCATGATGCTGATGGCGGAATTTACAATTGTGATGTACTTCGCCAATTTATCGGTGGTCCAAATGATAATTGGGTCATCACGGAATTCAGCGTGGATAACATGAAGGAATTAGGTTGTGCCTTGCTTCCTTCGGATTTTGAATTCGCTGACGGGGATTCCATCTCCCTTCAGTCTTTCTTCCAAATCAAGGATTACTTCCGTGGTAAATTGGATATGACCCTCAATACGGAGTTCTATCTTACGGATCAGCCTTACGATTTAGGAACCCATTATGGAT
>JAHDDF010000521.1:0-1707 GCA_020629475.1 Saprospiraceae bacterium | reverse complement strand
CTTCCCGGTCAAATGACCTACATCGGATTCTACGCCCGAAATCAATGGTCGGATTATGATATCTATGAATGTAATAACGATGGTTTTTTATCGGGAAGTAATTCCGAGGATTATCATATATTTTACTTCAATTACGGATGGCACGGTGACTGGGACGTAGATTTCTTTGATTATGAGATTCGTCAACCCATCTTGCCCAAGGAGGTTAAGTTCATAAATAAATCGGATTTAAAATTTGCCGAAACCATTCATTTCCTCAGATGCCAACGGTAATATCGGGGAGGATGGTGTAGGACGATTTGTGGACCAACGTTTGTTTATTAACGTATCCGCCACGGATAACGCCCAAATTATAGGGGATGAGTTAATTCTGACCTTCCCGGGTATCTTGGATGATTTAGGATATGAAAGATATGATGAAGGTCTGGTCATGAGGATCGGTCCTCCTGTGAGCCCGTCTTGTGATACGGAATTCGAGGCGCCCTTTACCTATAAGGACATTCATGTGGAATACAACTTTGATGTTGATCCAAGTCTCCTAGGGGTTTCCAATTACACCATATTGGACACCATGATTAATGGTTTTACCACGGGACCCAATCAAAACTACGTTCTTGATACTGATGCCCCGTACGATGATGAATATTACTGGCTAGAGCCTAATTCCTTTGCTTTATCGTCTCAATACTTTAGATTGAATGGTGTGCCGGAGTTGATTCTCCAGCCGTACTCTTTCCAAGAGGACTTGTTCCAGGAAAGCACTTGCTTTTTGATGGATGTATCCAATATCGGAAACCTGGCAGCATCCAATGGTTACATCTCTTGGGAGTCGCCTACCGGTGCGATTACCTTACAATCCATTAGGGATCCCAATACGGGAACCGAATTTGCCGAAAACTTAGGAATTATTTCTATCGGTGATATCGGTATCGATGAAACCGTAACCATTGAAATTTGCGCTACATCCAACAACTGTAACCTTGACTCCCTCGTGTTGAATGTTGGTTGGGACTGTGACGGTCTGCCCGGTTCCTTTGAGGAGGCGGGTTGTAAAGAAGAGCAAACCTTATACGTTAACCCGATTCCTGGTGAGTTAGGTATGGTAATCCTGGAACCGGATCCGGGGCAACCCAATCTTCTTGATTTGTGTGATACGATAGATTATATGCTATTGTTCAATTCCGCCGATTTGGGTTACTTGTTTGATGTGAACTTCTTCTTCAGGCTCAGCCCCGGGGAAAAATTAGTGGATGGTTCCTTTGAAATAGCCTATCCCGTTCCGTTTACGGGCGATACCACCTGGATACAAACACCACAGCAGCCCGTGTCCAACGGCTCAACGGTTTACACCATTAACCTATCCAACCAAAATACCACCTTACAAGAGGATGGTTTCGTGGGTACCACGAATACCTTGGAGAACTTCTTCCTTGTCCGCTTCCGGGCGGAAACGGAATGTGGCTTCCCCAGCGGCTCACGATCCCGCTTCCTTTCCTACGCTTATAATGCCTGTGGAAGTTTGGCGAACTATCGCTTTTCTCCCGGTCCCAGAAACCGGATTAACGGAACGGCAACGCCTTACATTTCGGAGTTACAAGTAGGTGATCCATCCATCCTGAACGCTTGTACCAATGAAACACTTCCCGTGGATATTGCATACAATATTGAACTTGGAAGTGCTCCTACCGGCTCCAATGATAGCTTGAT
>JAHDDF010000520.1 GCA_020629475.1 Saprospiraceae bacterium | reverse complement strand
CCGCCCTGCGATGTGCTTGCTCCCAATTGTTATAGCCACAGGCTCCATAAAATTCGTTCCCGTCCAAGGAACGTATCGCCCACCATTTACCGGTGCCGTTTAGCTCTAGCCCTTTATACCAGTCCATTTGTTCCTTGGTGGCTTCCAAGGAGTTGTAGCTTACACCATAGTGCTTGATGACGCTAGGGTGTGAAAGGCCCTTGAAGATGAACACTTGGTCTTTTTCCTTTATGTCGGTAAGAACGAACGTTTCGGATTGCATGCGGTGGATTGTTTATTATGTGAATTTGAGAAAAAATTGAAATTTTTTGCTTGCTTTTATTTTTAGAACCTGTTTTATGGAAGTTGAAAGCTATATTATTATTTTAATATAGAGTTATTTTGGTTTTTTAGAAACCTAATTTTTAATCAATCTTCTCCTTAGAAAGCCTGGGTTTTGGATATAAATTTGAATCGTAATCGACGTTAAAGCGATAACAAACGGAAACGTCCGTACCAATTTAATAACAGCGGGAAGGTTCAGCGTCCCGCACTAATTAGACCACCATGAAGAAGTTATTTTTTGTATTGATGTTAGGATTGACGAGTATCACATTTTTCAGCTGCGCGGACGATGATACGTCCACTGATGCCGCAGAATCCATCCTAGGAAGATGGCATCCCGAAGGTTTCGAGGATTCCGTATTGTATGAATTTACGGCTACGAAAAGATATACCATGTATAGCACGGATGGTACCTTCCCTTCCTTGGAGGAGTTCCTGTTAACCAGCAACGGGGCAGGTGAAAACGATTGGTACTACGAAGGCGCGACCTTGGTAATCGATTTGAATTTCGGGAATTTCCAGCGTGTTATCCCTAATTTCAAGTGCGGTAACTACGCCGTGGATTTCGAGCAGGAAAGTGATGGTTCCGATGGAGGAACGCTTTTCCGTGAAGGTTATGATCCTTCCGGTTGTAATTAATGGAATGGAGTTCTTTTAATAAAATCGGGGCTTTCCTTAACCAAGGAAAGCCCCGTTATTTGATTAGAGCCAAAAACTTAAACAAACTGCTCCGCTTCGGTGCTGTCTTTCATTGCTACTGTTGAGGACTCGCCTTGTTGTACTACGTTTTGTACAAAATCAAAGTATCCGGTTCCTACGAAAGTCTGGTGCTTCACCGCCTTGAATCCGTCTTTCATTAAACCGAACTCACGCTCTTGTAATTCGGAGTACCCTGCCATTCCACGCTCCTTGTACGCCTTGGAAATCTCGAACATGGAAGTGTTCAATGCATGGAAACCCGCTAGGGTAATGAATTGGAACTTGAAACCCATTTTCGCTAATTCCTCACGGAAAACCAACATTTCCTCACGGCTCAATTTTGCTGCCCAGTTGAAGGAGGGAGAGCAGTTATAAGCCAACATTTTTCCGGGGTATTTTGCATGAATCGCTTCCGCGAATTGACGTGCCTCTTCCAAGTCGGGATGGGAAGTCTCCATCCAAAGAAGATCGCAATAAGGCGCGTAGGAAAGACCGCGATCAATCGCTTGGTCGATTCCGTTTCTAACGCGGTAGAACCCCTCGCTAGAGCGCTCTCCGGTAATGAATTTTTGATCGCGCTCATCAATGTCTGAGGTGATGAGGGTTGCCGCGTCGGCATCGGTACGGGCAATGATTAAGGTTGGGACGTTCATTACGTCAGTTGCCAAACGTGCCGCGATAAGTTTTTGAACCGCTTCTTGGGTAGGGACCAAAACTTTGCCCCCTAAGTGACCGCATTTTTTTGCGCTGGATAACTGATCCTCGAAGTGAACGCCTGCCGCACCTGCTTCGATCATGTGCTTCATGAGTTCGAAAGCATTCAAGTTTCCACCGAATCCTGCCTCAGCATCCGCTACGATGGGTGCCATCCAATCCATATCTCCTTCCCCGGAAACGGACTGAATTTGCTCCCTTCTTAAAAGCGCATTATTAATGCGCTTAATAACCTTAGGTACGGAGTCTACGGGGTACAATGACTGATCCGGGTACATCGAGCCTGCCGTGTTGGCATCGGCTGCTACCTGCCAGCCGCTCAAGTAAATGGCATCCAATCCTGCTTGGACTTCTTGTACCGCTTGGTTTCCGGTTAAGGCACCAAGCCCAGCTACGTAATTTTGGGTCTTTAACTTGTGCCATAATTTGTTGGCACCCATCCGCGCCAAGGTGTACTCGATTTGAACTTTCCCGCGAAGCTTAATGACTTCCTCCGCGGAATAAGGGCGCTCAACGCCTTCCCATCTGGGATTGTTTTCCCATTGGTTTTCCAAGTTCTTGATTTGGATTTCCTTACTCATTGTGTGTACTTTTTTCTATAAGAATCCCCCATTATCAGGTCTTCCGACCTGATAAAAAAGAATAAAATGCGTGAAATAATGCTTGTGTGCGTGAGGTCGGAAGACCTCACTTTTGGGCTGTGGTGATTTTAAATCAACTCATAAGCCGGCAAGGTCAAAAACTCCTCGAAGCCCTCGCTTCTTACCAGCTTGTCAAATAAATCTTTTGCTTCCGGATAGCGACCGTTTTCGAATATTTCAGTCCCGACGGTTTCACGGATACGCTCGAATTCTCCTTGGAGGAGATCCAAGTAAAGGGTTTCATTAATGGTTCTTCCGTCTTCAAGGTTAGCACCGTGTTTTAACCACTGCCATACTTGG
>JAHDDF010000519.1 GCA_020629475.1 Saprospiraceae bacterium | reverse complement strand
ATAGTTGTCCGGGTCCAAGGTATAGGTCAAGTAACTATCCCTTAAGTTGGTCAGTGTATTTCTTGGCTCGTCATAATAGAAAGACGGGTTGTCCTCATTAAGGCAATTATTATCTCCTTTGAAGATTACGGAACCAACGGAAAAGTCATTGTTACAAAGCGGCTCGTAATCAAATGTGGTACCGTCAAAATCGAAGCGAAGGTTCCCGTCTAGTCCTGAGGTATCTACTCCCACCAAATAAGAACTTCCGTCACCGTTTTCGTGGGTGAAGCCCTGACCGTTGACATTTGTGGAAACGGAAGATGTCGTTCCTCCTCCTTTCCCTACTTCAATATCCTCCAGCGTCGGGATGCACCCTCCGCACAGGTTCAAGGAATCCGCCATCGCGGGAAAGCTCTCGTAGAATGAGTAATCAGGAAGAACAATCTCCCTGAAGGGCTTTCGAACCATATTTGGAAGACCGCTCAAGTTTTGTCGATCCGACCGCAAGGTTACCAGGGAATTCCTGGAATCGAAATGATAGGAGTAAGGCGCTTGGATTTCGGCAACGGTTTCATTGGTAGCCATCTCCACGACCTTGATTCCTTGGAATTGGTATACCTCCACGTATTTACCTTGGGTATAAACGAGTCCCTTATCGCAATCGAAACGCACGGCGTCCTTTTGAGCGAAAACGCCCCCTACGAAGCTGAGGGCAAGCATAAGAATGAGTATCCTTTTCATTTTAATCTTGAATTTGTACTTCGGAAATGTATTCCCCGATTTGTCGGCGGAATCTTGCGTAAACCCTGGCGTCGCTTATCGCGCCCGTTAGTCCCGTAGTGCGGAAGCCCAAAACGGCTCCTGAAGGGATTGGTTGGTTTAGCGAAATGAGTTTATATGCGTTGTTTGTGGTCCCTCCGCCATCGGTTGAGTTCGAAAGCGAGATGGAGGAGATTACGGCGGCGGCAGTAGAGGGAGTAGTGAAATCCACGAGCTCCACCGTTACCGTGGCGGCCGCTTGGAAGTTATCCGCATGGAAGCCCATCTCCACGACCTCCCATCCTTCACCGATAGGGATTCCGATAAACCCTGCCGCACCGTTCCCGAAACTCCATTCCGCGCTGTTGTTGTTGAGCCCTGCGGATTCCTCCGCCCAGAGCTCCTTGTATTCGTACAAGGGAAGTTTTGATACGATTAACTCCTGTCTAGGGCAATCGCAATACTTGTCGTCCAACAGGGTCGCGGTCGTTCCGCAATCCGGAGGGGTGTTAGGAGGGGAAACGTAGTTAGCCCAAGTAAAATCGGCAGGCTCACCGAATCTCCAAAAATGACCGTTCGTATCATCGACAGGAGGGGTTTCCGAACAAACGGAATAAACGGACCATCCGCCGATATCGGAACCTCCTTGATCCGGGTCGATACTCCCTGAAGCAAGTTCGCCGATATAAGTAAAGGTGGAGCCGTATGTCCCGGCATCAGGATGCGGATCCCCAAACTTGGAGAATAGGGTGTAGGTATCTCCCGGTACGCCGTTTATCGGATTGAAATTGATATCGTGGATGGTGATATCGGGAGTTCCCGTATCGACCGTAATCCATCCGTTAAGGGTATCCGTCCCGTCCGTGTAGCAAACCTTTTCGTACGGTAGGGCAACACATTTTCCCGGAACGAGATTGTCGCAGCTTCTTTTCGCCCAATTCGTTCCGTCCCATCCGTAACAGCAATCGTCAACGTTAGGGGAGTGCTCAATGTAGACCAATGAGTTGTCCGTCGTATCACAAGCGGGAATCCAACTCGGGTCCTGTCCCCCGATTCCCGTTTGACCGTACATCAAAGCAGGGAGAAGCACCAATATGTAAAATAGAAATCTCATGTTGAGGTATTAAAAAACGGGTGGTGCTACTCATCGGCACCACCCGTTTATTTTTTAATTTACTCCCGCTTATTTTGCGGCAGGAGCGAAGCAAGCCACGCAGAAGTCCACTTGATAAGCGGAGCCTACGGGACCGTTTACGAGTAAGTCGCCGGCCGCAAGAATACTCACGTCGTTCGCGCAACCTTTGCACTCCCCGTTATCGATAAGCGGTTTCTGGAACTTCTTCATTCCGCCGTTTACGGTAAGGAAGGAAGTATTCCCAAGTCCCACGGTGGTCAATTGGGAGGCATCGCTTACCACGATGTCCGCAGCCGCGATGTCATCATGGACTTGCTTCTTGGCGGGATGCTGCTGCACCACGACGGAGGAAAGTCCCAAGGAAGCCCCGTCAGGGATTTGGTAGCCCGCAGCCACTAAATCCGCGATGTATGCATTCACGGTAGGTTGGATAAGCGCGACGACGTCCTGGTCGGTAGCGTCAGCGCCAATGGTTACCCCGTCGCTCTGGAAAGGGATTTCGGTAATGGTGATGGGGGAGTTAAAACTCAACTGCCCCAAGCCGGTGATATTAGCCATGTCCGGATAATCGTTTATATCAATTAGTGAATTATTACTTTCCAAGAAGTAGCAAGGGGCTCCCGTAGCTTGGTCTACCTTGACCACGATGGCGACCGTCTTTTTCGGGTCGTCCTTATCCTTACGCCGGAGGGTTTCCTTGTAAATCTTCAACGGTTCTACCACGGGTGGATCCGTCGAGGTAGTACAGGCGGAGAATGAGTTCAACCATTCCTCCTTGCTTAAGTCGCCCACATAGCACTCGTACCTCAGGACGT
>JAHDDF010000048.1 GCA_020629475.1 Saprospiraceae bacterium | reverse complement strand
AGCACTTCCATGGTAAGGAAGGGGTCGGGGGTTCAAATCCCTTCATTGGCTCTTCATAATATTTTTTTAATCTTTTTCATCAACGACAAAATATCGATAACCGATGGCAAAGGAAACCTTTGAGAGGAATAAACCTCACTTAAATATCGGAACCATCGGACACGTGGATCATGGTAAAACCACGTTGACCGCCGCTATTACATTCGTTCTTGCTCAGAACGGTCTAGCCGACAAAATGGATTACGACCAAATCGACGGTGCTCCGGAGGAGAAGGAACGTGGTATTACCATTAACACTGCTCACGTTGAGTACGAAACCGAAAATCGTCACTATGCACACGTAGATTGTCCGGGTCACGCCGACTACGTAAAGAACATGGTAACGGGTGCTGCTCAGATGGACGGTGCTATCCTTGTAGTTGCTGCTACTGATGGCCCTATGCCACAAACTCGTGAGCACATCCTTCTTGCTCGTCAGGTAGGTGTTCCTAAGATTGTAGTATTCATGAACAAGGTAGACCTTGTTGATGACGAAGAAATGTTGGAACTAGTAGAAATGGAAGTTCGTGAATTGTTGGACACGTATGAGTTCGACGGCGACAACGCTTCCGTTATCGCAGGTTCCGCTTTGAAAGCTTTGGAAGGTGACGCAGACGCACAACAGCAAATCATGGATTTGATGGCTGCTTGTGATAGCGATATCCCTGAGCCGGTACGTTTGGTAGACCAAGCTTTCTTGATGCCAATCGAGGACGTATTCTCCATCACCGGTCGTGGTACTGTTGCTACAGGTCGTATCGAGCGTGGTGTAATCAACGTAGGTGACGCGGTTGAAATCATCGGTATGATGAAAGACGACGAGAAGCCTTTGAACTCCACTTGTACAGGGGTAGAGATGTTCCGTAAAATCTTGACTCGTGGTGAGGCAGGTGATAACGCGGGTATCCTTCTTCGTGGTATCGATAAGAACGATATCAAGCGTGGTATGGTAATCTGTAAGCCAGGTTCCGTTAAGCCACACAAGAAGTTCAAGTGCGAGGTTTACGTTCTTTCCAAAGATGAGGGTGGTCGTCACACGCCATTCTTCAACGGTTACCGTCCACAGTTCTATTTCCGTACCACTGACGTTACAGGTGATGTAACTCTACCGGGCGGCGTAGAAATGGTAATGCCTGGTGATAACGTTACTTTGGAAGTTTCCTTGATTAACTCCATCGCAATGGAGAAAGGTCTACGTTTCGCTATCCGTGAGGGTGGTCGTACCGTAGGTGCGGGTCAGGTTACTGAAATCCTTGAGTAATATCTTCCGCTCCCTCCGGGGAATCGGAATGAAATCATACAAATGTGAAAAGTTAAGCATCTTTCGGGGTGCTTAATTTTTCGCGTAAACGGGCGTAGCTCAACTGGTAGAGCGACGGTCTCCAAAACCGTAGGTTGCGGGTTCAAGTCCTGCCGCCCGTGCCAATAGACAAGAAAGTCGACATGGAAAAACTTGTTCTTTATTTCAAGGAAAGCTACGAAGAGCTGGCTCACAAGGTGACTTGGCCTTCATGGTCCAATCTGCAAAGTACTACCATCCTAGTATTGGTAGCTACCATAATCATTACGTTGGTTATCTTTTTGTTGGATACGCTTTCCCAAGGTCTTATGGCGCAGGTCTATAAGTTCTTACAAGCAATGTAATAGAAGGGTATACCCTGGATTATGGAAGAAACAAGATGGTATTCGCTGAGGGTTATCAGCGGGAAGGAAAGGAAAATTAAGGAGCGTATTGAACTCGAGGTCCAGCGTAACAACTGGTCGGGTGCAGTCCACTCCGTGCTTGTACCTACCGAAAAGGTATACAAGATTAGGAACGGTAAGAAGGTAATTCAAGACCGTAACATCCTTCCCGGGTACATTCTTATTGAAGCCCTTCCGTCAAAGTTCTCCGGTGAAATCATTACGGCAGTCCAGAATATACCCAACGTAATATATTTCATTGAGAAAAACAACCCCATCCCCATGCGTCCCTCCGAGGCAAATCGTATGCTCGGAAAAGTGGATGAATCCCAAGATGTTGGCGAATCCATGTTGGAGCCGTACTTGGTAGGGGAGACCATCAAAATTATTGATGGTCCCTTCAATGGTTTCGTAGGGGATATCCAAGAAATCAACGAAGAGAAAAAGAAACTGAAAGTTATCGTAAAAATCTTCGGTCGTGGTACCGAAGTCGAGTTGAACTTCATGCAGGTGGAGAAACAGTCGTAACCTCCGTGCTTTCAAAGCAGCTTCCCGGTGATTATGATAATAGAACCTGTTATTCTATTAACGAATTGATAAAAGATAAAACGCGAAATGGCTAAGGAAGTCGATACGTTTATCAAGTTGCAGGTAAAGGGCGGTCAAGCTAACCCTGCACCCCCGGTAGGTCCCGCACTCGGTGCAAAAGGGGTTAATATTATGGAATTCTGTAAGCGTTTTAACGCTCAGACCCAAGATAAGCAAGGACAAGTTCTTCCCGTGGTAATCACGGTTTTCAAGGATAAGTCCTTCACCTTTGTTATCAAAACCACCCCTGCTCCTGTACAATTGCTACAGAAAGCGAAGCTTAAGGGTGGTTCTTCCGTTCCTAACCGTGATAAGGTAGGTTCCGTGAGTTGGGATGATATCAAGGAGATCGCTGAAGACAAAATGGCTGACTTGAATGCATTTACCATTGAGTCCGCTATGAAAATGATTGCGGGTACCGCTCGCTCCATGGGTATCACCGTTTCCGGTGACGCGCCTTGGTCCGGCAACTCCCAATCCGATTCCTAGAAAGAAATTATTTTCTATAACTGAGGGAGTCCTACCCCCTGTGGATGGATGTTATCACCTCGAAATGCTTGAAAAATGGCAGTCGAAACCGACAAAAAAAGAGTGCCCAAAAGAAAAAGGGCGCACGCAAAAAATCCAAAGAAGCGTACAGCCGCTAATGCCAAAATCGAGGCAGGTAAGGAGTACGGCTTGAATGATGCGATGGCACTTGTTAAAGAAGTGAATTGCGCAAAGTTCGATGCTTCCGTGGATTTACACATCCGCTTGGGTGTGGATCCAAGAAAAGCGGATCAAGCTATCCGTGGTACCGTAACCCTTCCTCACGGAACGGGTAAGTCCAAAACCGTTTTGGTATTCTGTACACCTGATAAGGAAGAGGAGGCTCTTGCGGCGGGGGCGGATTACGCAGGTTTGGATGAATTCATTACTAAGGTACAAGGTGGATGGACCGATGTGGACGTTGTTATCGCTATGCCTAGCGTAATGGCTAAAGTAGGTCGCTTAGGTCGTATTCTTGGACCACGTGGATTAATGCCTAACCCTAAAACCGGTACGGTAACACCTAATGTTGCCGCAGCGGTAGGAGAGGTGAAAGGTGGTAAGATCGCTTTCCGTGTTGATAAAACAGGAATCGTTCACGCTTCCGTAGGTCGTGTATCTTTTGACGCGAACAAATTGGCGGATAACGCTAACGAGCTTCTTAGCACACTACTACGCATGAAACCTTCCTCCGCGAAAGGTGTCTACATGAAGTCCGTTACGGTTGCTTCTACAATGAGCCCGGGTGTACCCGTTGACGCCAAGAGCATTAAATAATTTCTTTTGACGATTAACCTTGGGTAAGTCCATCGTGAAACTGCCACAAGGTTCCAAATATCGAATATCATGAATAAGGAACAGAAGACGGCTCAAATCGAGGAGCTGAAGGAGAGATTCTCCAATACAAACTTCTTCTACGTTGCTGACTCCTCCTCCATGACCGTTGAGGAAATCAACAACTTCCGTCGCCTTTGTTTTGAAAAAGGCGTTCAAGTAAAAGCATATAAGAACACCCTTATCCAAAAAGCGCTTGAGCAATTGGGTGGTGATAAAGGGTACGAAGGTGTATTCCCTGTATTGAAGGGACAATCCACCTTGCTTTTTGCCGAAACAGCGGCAAACCTTCCTGCTAAAGTCCTTAAGGAATTCCGTGAGGGCGCTGCGGAAAAACCGGCTCTAAAAGCCGCTTACGTTGACACCGACGTTTACGTGGGTGACGACCAAATCAAAACTCTATCCGAACTAAAATCCAAGGAGGATCTTATCGGGGAAATCGTCCTATTGTTGGAGTCCCCAATGAAGAACCTTGTCAGCTCGCTTCAATACGGAGGTAATACCATCTCCGGTTTGTTGAAAGCATTGGAGGATAGAGAAGGGTAATTTTACCCGACCATTAATTTGGCTTCCAAGTTAACGCCTCATATAGGTAAACTTTTATTGAATACTAAAAAAGTCGTTGAACAATGGCGAATTTGAATGAACTAGCAGATACTCTTGTAGGCCTTACGGTAAAAGAGGTTAAAGAATTGGCGGATATCTTGAAAGAGACCCACGGTATCGAGCCCGCTGCTGCAGGTGCAGTAATGGTTGCAAGTAGCGGTGGTGCTGCTGATGCAGGTCCAGCTGAGCAAACTGAATTTACGGTAATGCTTAATTCCGCAGGTGCAGGTAAACTTAAGGTAGTTAAGGAGATCAAAGGTCTTCTTGGTCTAGGTCTTAAGGATGCGAAAGCACTTGTAGACGGTGCTCCTTGCGCAGTTAAGGAAGGCATCGAGAAAGACGAGGCAGAAAAAATCAAGGCTGCCCTTGAAGCCGTAGGCGCAGAGGTAGAATTGAAGTAATCAGGATCCTCGACCATTTAGTCGAAAAACCTGTTTAAGGCTTAGCCGGTATCACAACCACCGGCTAAGCCATTTGTGGTATAATAAAACCACATCTTTAGGGAACCATTATGCTCTTTTTGAGATTAATATGTTTTCCACCGGTAATTTTTACCGCCACCGCATTTCGAACCTGATAGGGAGACCTACACTTGAAAGTCGCAATTCAAGTAAAAAAACCATCACTTACGGATGAACGAATCTATGGTAACGCAAGCCGCGGCAAGGCACAACTTCGGGAAAATTAAGCTAGCCGCTTACCCTGATTTTCTCGAAATCCAAATCAAGTCATTCAAGGAATTCTTCCAGCTTGAAACCACCCCTGAAAACCGTACGAACGAAGGTTTGTATCGCGTATTCCAGGAAAACTTCCCCATCTCCGACGCAAGAAACATCTTCGTCCTGGAGTTTTTGGATTATTTCGTGGATCCTCC
Organism: Saprospiraceae bacterium; assembly: GCA_020629475.1. Taxonomy (GTDB): domain Bacteria; phylum Bacteroidota; class Bacteroidia; order Chitinophagales; family Saprospiraceae; genus JAHDCE01. The sequence continues at coordinate 11,854 of JAHDDF010000048.1, read as the reverse complement.
ACGCTACACCATCGCGGAATGTATGCAGAGGGGACTTACCTACAGTGTTCCATTAAAGGCTAAGCTTCGCTTGTCTTGTAATGATGAGGAACACGTAGACTTCGAAACCATCGTACAAGATGTTTTCCTAGGAAATATTCCTTATATGACCCCTAAGGGAACATTCGTCGTTAACGGTGCGGAACGTGTAATCGTTTCCCAACTACACCGTTCACCGGGCGTTTTCTTCGGTCAGTCATTACACCCTAACGGTACAAAAATCTACTCCGCACGTGTAATTCCTTTCAAAGGAGCATGGATGGAGTTCGCTACCGATATCAACACGGTGATGTACGCTTACATCGACCGTAAGAAAAAATTCCCCGTTACCACATTGCTTCGCGCAATCGGTTTCGATTCCGATAAGCAAATCTTGGACATCTTCGATCTAGCGGATGAAGTTTCCGCTGATGAGGCATCGCTCCAGGGATCAATCGGAAGAAAACTCGCGGCTCGTGTATTGAAGAGCTGGACGGAGGATTTCGTGGATGAGGATACCGGTGAGGTAATCACCATCGAAAGGAACGAAATTATCCTTGAGCGTGATATCGTTCTTGATGAATCCAACATCAACCTTATCCTTGAGGCGGGTGCGGATGTAGTTATCCTTCAGCGTGAAGACGTGGAAGAGGATTACTCCATCATCTACAATACTTTGCAAAAAGACCCCTCATCCTCCGAGATTGAGGCGGTTCAACATATCTACCGCCAATTGCGTGGTACTGATCCACCGGATGAGGACACCGCACGCGGTATTATCGATAAGCTCTTCTTCTCCGACAAGCGTTATAACTTGGGTGAAGTAGGTCGTTATAAAATCAACCGTAAGCTAGGTACCAACAGTGAGATGGAAACCTTGGTATTGACCAAGGAGGATATCATCTCTATCGTGAAGTACTTGGTTTCCTTGATGAATCAAAGAGCGGAAATCGATGATATTGATCACTTGAGCAATCGTCGTGTACGTACCGTAGGAGAGCAGCTTTACGCTCAGTTCGGTGTAGGTCTTGCCCGTATGGCACGTACCATCCGTGAGCGTATGAACGTTCGTGAAGGTATTTACACCCGTTGATTTGATTAACGCAAGGACACTTTCCTCGGTAATCAACTCCTTCTTCGGTACCAGCCAGTTGTCCCAATTCTTGGATCAAACCAACCCGCTTTCCGAAATCACCCACAAGCGTCGTATCTCGGCACTTGGACCCGGTGGTTTGAGTCGTGAGCGTGCCGGTTTCGAGGTGCGTGACGTACACTACTCGCACTACGGTCGTTTGTGTACCATTGAAACACCGGAAGGACCGAACATTGGTTTGATTTCTACCCTTTGCGTTCACGCGAAAGTGAACAAGATGGGATTCTTGGAAACACCATACCGTCCGGTTGATTCCGGAAAAGTAAACTTCGATGCGGGTTTGAAATATCTTTCCGCTGAAGGAGAGGATATGGCGATTATCGCGCAGGCAAACACCAAGGTAAATGAGACGGGCGCCTTCATGGTTGACCGTATCAAGTGTCGTCAGCACGGTGATTTCCCGGTTCTTACACCGGAAACCATCGAGTACATGGACGTAGCACCGAACCAGATTGTTGGTGTATCCGCATCCATGATTCCTTTCTTGGAGAACGATGATGCCAACCGTGCCTTGATGGGCTCTAACATGCAACGTCAGGCAGTGCCGTTAATCCGTCCTTCCTCACCAATCGTAGGTACAGGACTGGAAGGAAAAGTAGCTACCGATTCCCGTATGATGATCAACGCCGAAGGCGAGGGTGTAGTGGAATACGTGGATGCTAATGAGGTAGTTATCCGTTATGATAGAACCGAGGAGGACCAATTGGTTTCCTTCGAGGACAATCGTAAGAAATATGATTTGATCAAGTTCCGTAGGACCAACCAAGGAACTTGTATCAACCTTAAGCCAATCGTCCGTAAGGGTGACCGTGTAGTGAAGGATCAGATCCTTTGTGACGGTTACGCAACCGAGAAGGGTGAATTGGCATTGGGTCAAAACTTGAAGGTGGCATTCATGCCTTGGAAGGGTTACAACTTCGAGGATGCCATCGTACTTTCCGAGCGTGTAGTCCGTGAGGATGTATTTACTTCCTTACACATCGAGCACTTCGAGCTTGATGTACGTGACACCAAACTAGGTGAGGAGGAATTGACCAATGATATCCCGAACGTAAGTGAGGAAGCCACCAAAGATCTAGACGAGAACGGTATCATCCGTATCGGTGCTTGGATCAAGGAGGGTGACATCCTTATCGGTAAGATTACGCCTAAAGGTGAATCTGACCCTACTCCGGAAGAAAAACTTCTTCGCGCCATCTTCGGTGATAAAGCCGGTGACGTAAAGGATGCTTCCTTGAAAGTGAAGCCTTCCATGAAAGGTGTGGTAATCAACAAGCAATTGTTTGCCCGCGCCAAAAAGGATAAGGTGCAAAAGGAAAGCGAGAAAAAACTTCTTCTTCAATTGGATGACCGTCACGCGGTTGCTACCAATGAGTTGAAGACCATCCTTGTGGATAAGCTTCTTCTTTTGGTGAAAGGAAAGGTTTCCGCAGGTGTACGTTCCATCTATGGTGAAACGCTTATCCAAGAAGGAACCAAGTTTAACCAATCCTTGCTTAAGGAATTGGATTACACTTCCGTGGATTACTCCAACTGGACTTCCGATTCACATACCAATGGCTTGATCGCTCGTTTGTTGCACAACTTCAGCATCAAATTGAACGAGGAAATCGGTCGTTATAAGCGTGAGAAATTCAACATCAGCATTGGTGATGAGCTTCCTGCAGGTGTATTGAAACTTGCTAAAGTATACGTTGCTAAGAAGCGTAAACTTAAAGTAGGTGATAAATTGGCGGGACGTCACGGTAACAAGGGTATCGTATCCCGTATCGTACGTCTTGAGGATATGCCTTTCTTGGAAGACGGAACACCGGTTGATATCGTATTGAACCCGCTAGGTGTACCTTCCCGTATGAACCTCGGACAGATTTTCGAGACCGTATTGGGTTGGGCAGGTGAGAAACTGGATCAGAAATTCGCGACACCAATCTTCGACGGTGCATCCTTGGATGAAATCGACGAATTCTGTAAGCAAGCGGATCTTCCGTCCTTGGGTCAAACCTACCTTTACGATGGTGAAACGGGTGATCAATTCCACCAGCAAGCAACCGTGGGTGTAATCTACATGTTGAAACTATCTCACATGGTAGACGACAAGATGCACGCACGTTCCATCGGACCTTACTCCTTGATTACCCAGCAACCATTGGGTGGTAAGGCACAGTTTGGTGGTCAGCGTTTTGGTGAGATGGAGGTATGGGCACTTGAGGCATTCGGTGCATCCAACATCCTTCGTGAGTTGTTGACGCTTAAATCCGATGATATCGTAGGACGTGCTAAGACCTACGAGGCAATCGTTAAGGGTGACAACCTACCTGAACCAAACATCCCCGAGTCCTTCAACGTACTCGTACACGAGTTGCGCGGACTGGCTTTGGATGTGAAGTTCGACTAATGAAAAAATTCCCGCAATAGGAGCCTTGGCTCCTATTGCGTATTCTCTTTTTTGTGATTTTTTATATAAGGAATTTATATGGCGTTCAAAAAATTCGCGAACAGGGTAGACTCTAAATTCAACAGCATCACTTTAGGACTCGCTTCCCCGGATCAAATCCTGGAGCGTTCCTTCGGAGAGGTGCTTAAGCCCGAAACCATCAACTACCGTTCCTATAAACCGGAACGTGACGGTCTTTTCTGCGAACGTATCTTCGGTCCCGTTAAGGACTACGAATGTTACTGCGGAAAATACAAGCGTATCCGTTATAAGGGTATCGTTTGTGATCGTTGCGGTGTTGAGGTAACGGAAAAGAAAGTACGTCGTGAGCGTATGGGACACATCAAATTGGTGGTTCCTGTGGTTCACATTTGGTACTTCAAATCCCTTCCTAACAAGATCGGATACCTTCTAGGACTTTCCTCCAAGAAATTGGAGAGCATCATTTACTACGAACGCTATGTAGTAATCCAACCCGGTGTAAAAGAGGATGACGGTATTTCCAAGATGGACCTTCTTACGGAAGAGGAATACTTGGAAATCTTGGAAGGTTTGGAAGCGGACCACCATATGTTGGACGATTCCGATCCGAATAAATTCATCGCCAAGATGGGTGCCGATGCGGTACGTGACCTTCTTGAGCGTTTGCAATTGGATGAAATCGCTCACGCACTTCGTTATCAAGCGGCAAACGAGACTTCCCAACAGCGTAAGTCCGAGGCTTTGAAACGTCTTCGTGTAGTTGAGGCTTTCCGTGATGGTCAAACCCGTGTGGAGAACCGTCCGGAATGGATGATCATCCAATTCCTACCCGTAATTCCACCGGAATTACGTCCTTTGGTTCCCCTTGATGGTGGACGTTTCGCTTCCTCCGATTTGAATGATCTTTACCGTAGGGTAATTATCCGTAACAATCGTTTGAAGCGTCTTCTTGAAATCAAGGCGCCGGAGGTAATCCTTCGTAACGAGAAGCGTATGCTTCAAGAAGCGGTGGATTCCTTGTTCGATAACTCCCGTAAATCCAATGCGGTAAAAGCGGAAGGTGGACGTGCATTGAAATCCTTGAGTGATGTACTTAAGGGTAAGCAAGGTCGTTTCCGTCAGAACCTATTGGGTAAGCGTGTCGATTATTCCGGTCGTTCCGTTATCGTTGTAGGACCAACATTGAAATTACACGAGTGCGGTCTTCCTAAGGGAATGGCGGCGGAGCTGTTTAAGCCCTTCGTTATCCGTAAGTTGATCGAGCGTGGTATCGTGAAAACGGTAAAATCCGCGAAAAAACTCGTAGATAAAAAGGATCCCGTAATCTGGGAAATCCTTGAAAATATCATGAAGGGGCACCCCGTGCTTCTTAACCGTGCACCAACTTTGCACCGTTTGTCCATCCAGGCGTTCCAGCCTAAGCTTATCGAGGGTAAGGCAATCCAGCTTCACCCATTGGTATGTGGTGCCTTTAACGCGGATTTCGACGGTGACCAGATGGCGGTACACGTTCCTCTAGGGCATGCGGCGATTTTGGAAGCGCAAGTATTGATGCTTTCCGCCCACAACATGTTGAACCCGCAAAACGGTTCCCCGATTACGCTTCCTTCACAGGATATGGTATTGGGTCTTTACTACATGACAAAGCAAAAGGTTTCCGAAGGAGACATGATTGTTAAAGGTCAGGGTAGAAAGTTCTACGGCCCCGAGGAAGTACTGATTGCCTGGAACGAAGGACAAGTTGAATTGAACGCCGTCGTAAACGTTCGCGTAAGAGTTGAGGACGAGGAAGGTAACTTGGTTCCGGGTCGTGTTGAAACTACCGTAGGACGTGTACTATTCAACCAAGCGGTTCCTGAAACGGTACCTTACGTAAATGAGGTATTGGGTAAGAAACAGCTTCGTAAGGTAATCGGTGGTATCCTTGAGCGTACGGATACCGAGACCACGGCTAAATTCTTGGACGATATCAAGAACTTAGGTTTCTACTGGGCTTATAAAGGTGGTCTTTCCTTCAACTTGGGGGATTTGATTACACCTACTAAAAAGTTATTGGCACTTGAGGATGCCCAAGAAAAAGTTGACGAGGTAATCGACAACTATAACATGGGTTTCATTACCAATAATGAACGTTACAACCAGGTTATTGATATCTGGACCATGGCGGATACCGCAATCACCAACAACTTGATGAAGGAGATGGCGGAACACAAGCAAGGATTCAACTCCGTATACATGATGTTGGATTCCGGAGCTCGTGGTTCCAAGTCCCAGATTAAGCAGTTGTGCGGAATGAGGGGATTGATGGCAAAACCGCGTAAATCCGGTGATACGGGTGGCGCGATTATCGAGAACCCCATCCTTTCCAACTTCGTTGACGGATTGTCAGTATTGGAGTACTTCCTTTCTACGCACGGTGCCCGTAAGGGTCTGGCTGATACGGCATTGAAAACGGCGGATGCGGGTTACCTTACCCGCCGTTTGGTGGACGTAGCGCAAAACGTGGTTATCATGGAGGAGGATTGCGAAACCCTACGTGGTTTGGAAACCTCCGCTTTGAAAGATAACGAGCAGGTAATCGAGGATCTTCCGTCAAGGATTGCCGGTCGTTACTTGTTGCATGATGTACACCACCCCGTAACGGATGAGTTGATTCTTGAAGCCGGTGAATACATCAGTTCCAAGACGGCGAAATACATGGATGAGGTTGGTGTGGAAACGGTATATATCCGTTCCGTACTTACCTGTGAAACGAAGCGCGGGGTATGCATGAAGTGCTACGGTAAGAACTTGGCTACCGGCCGTGGCGCCGAAGTCGGAGATGCCGTAGGTATCATTGCCGCCCAATCCATTGGTGAGCCGGGTACGCAGTTGACGCTTCGTACTTTCCACGTGGGTGGTATCGCACAAACGACTAAGCAGGATAATGAGTTGAAGACCAAGTTCGATGGTGTAATTTCCTTCGATGGTCTTCGTACCACTGAAATTGAGGAAAACGGAAAGACGAATACCGTTGTTCTTTCCCGTTCCGCGGAATACCGCATTACGGAAAAGAAGACGAACAAGCTTCTTGTTTCCAATTATATCCCTTACGGTTCAACGTTGTTTGTTTCTCCTGAAGGACAGGAGTTGAAGAAGGGGGACGTGATTTGTCAGTGGGATCCGTTTAACAACGTAATTATCTCCGAATTCTCCGGGCTTATCAAGTTCGAGAACTTGGTGGAAAACCAGACCTTCCGCGTGGAATTGGATCAGCAGACCAACCACCAGGAAATGGTTGTTATCGAATCCAAGAACAAGAAAAAGATTCCTACCATCCACGTTCAATCACCGGATGGTGAAATCTTGAAATCTTATAACCTTCCGGTAGGTGCATACATCGATGTAGATGAAGGCGCAGACATCTTGGCGGGTAGTAAAATCGTGAAGATTCCACGTAAATTGAGCCAGGTAGCGGATATTACCGGTGGTCTTCCTCGTGTAACCGAGTTATTCGAGGCAAGGAACCCGTCTAACCCGGCTACCGTTTCCGAAATTGACGGTATCGTTGCCTTCGGGAAAATCAAGCGTGGTAACCGTGAGGTAATCGTAACGGCACGTGATGGATCACAACGTCGTAAATACTTGGTAGGATTGTCCAAGCACATCCTTATCCAAGACGGTGACTTCGTTCGTGCGGGAATGCGTTTGTCCGATGGTTCCATCTCTCCTAAGGATATCTTGAATATCAAGGGACCTTTCGCGGTGCAGCAGCACTTGGTGAATGGTGTTCAGGAGGTATACCGTTCACAGGGTATTACCATCAACAACAAGCACATTGAGGTAATCGTACGTCAAATGATGCGTCGTGTTCAAATTGAGGATGCGGGTGATACCACATTCTTGGAGGGCGAAGCAGTTGAGAAGTACGATTTCTTGGAACAAAACGATTGGATCTTCGATAAGAAATTCATCGAGGACTCCGGAGATTCCGATGTACTACGTCAAGGACAGATTGTTAGCTTGCGCCAAGTAAGGGAGGAGAACTCCTACTTGAAGCGTAATGATAAAAAATTGGTATCCTACCGTGATGCAAGAACGGCTACTTCCAGTTCCTTGCTTCAAGGTATTACCAAGGCTTCCTTGGGTGTGAAGAGTTGGATTTCCGCGGCTTCCTTCCAGGAAACCACCAAGGTATTGAGTACCGCGTCCATCGGTGCCAAGCGTGACGGTCTTTTAGGTCTGAAAGAAAACGTAATCGTAGGTAAATTGATTCCTGCGGGTACAGGTTCCAAAAAGTACCGCGATATAATGGTTTCCCACAAGGATGAATACACACCGGAACCGGTAATGGAAGACTACGAGGAGGATTTCCGTTAATTTCTCCCGAGTTTGAAATGATAAACGAGGACGTTCCCCGATAGGGAACGTCCTTTTTCTTTTATATCTTGAATCAAAGGAACTTAGGTCTTATATTGCCGCCGAGAAACACCATAATTGTCCCACAAGAATAGATATATAGTCGTTATTGTGCTTACGGCGCTTTTAGTGCTTACCAACCAAGGAATCATTCAATATTGGTTGGCGCAAAAAAAGTACGATGCCAAAGTCATCAACATCAGCGGTAAACAGCGGATGTTAAGCCAGCGTATATCAGGGTTTATCTTTGATTACTCCTTGACCAAGGACGAGAAAATTTACGGAACATTAAAGCAGGATTTCCAAGAATGGAAATCCGTCCATTATGCACTCTTGGAAGGTAATACTGAAAGAGGAATTCGAAAAGTGGGGAAAGGGATTGAAAATCAATTGAAGCCTCTTAATCCTTATATCACCAAGGCGGAGGATTGGATTGAAAAATTACCCTACGGGGTTTCAAGTGAGGAATTGAGGGAAGTTCAAGTGAGCCAAACCTTTTTTCTCAAAGAAATGGACAAAGGAGTAAGAATGCTCCAAGATGAATCCGACAGGAAATTGAGAACCATTGTTAGAATAGAAATAGCTTTAGCCCTTCTTACATTGTTCGTCATTTTCCTGGAGGTTTTATACGTCTTCAGGCCCATTACCAAAAACCTCCTTTCACGGAATCAAGCCTTGGAGCAGTCCAATAAAACCTTGGAGGAGTACGCCTATATCGCCTCACATGATCTAAGAACTCCCGTACAGAATGTCATAAACTTTGCGGGTCTATTAAAAGAGACCATGCCGGATAAAATGAACGAGGAGGAGAAGGAGTTCTTGGGGTATATTGAATTGAATGCCAAGAAAATGGAGCAAACTACCCGGGAATTACTCCAATTCTCTACGGCAAACCGGATTGAAAAGGAGAATTTGGATGTTAACAAACTTTTGGATAAGGTTATCTCCGAAATAAAGCGGAAAACGAAAGATGCAGATATAAAAATCGAGGACGTTCCAACAACCATTCATGCCGACAAAATCTTAATGTCGTTATTATTTACCAATCTCATTTCTAATGGAATCAAATATGTTCCGGAAGGGAAAAAACCGGAAATAAGGATTTCCGGCGGAAGGGAAAAAGAAGGAGTTTTCTTCAGGATTCAGGATAACGGCATAGGTATTCCCAAGGAGAAATACGAGGAGGTGTTTAAAATGTTTAAACGCTTGAGCCCCGCATTAAAACAACAAGGAACAGGGATTGGTCTTGCCCTTTGTAAAAGAATCGTGGAAGGGCACGGAGGAAGCATTGCGCTAGAAAGTAAAGTAAATGAAGGTACCGAATTCAGATTTTTTCTACCAATGGTGTAAATAATCCCAATAAGGGCATTAAACTTGCAATGCATTAGGCTATGCTTTATCTTCGGATAAAACTTATTTTCCTTTAAAGCAAGACTCTTTTGGAGAAGCTGGACTACTTAATTTTTGTGGACGACGATCCTTTTACCAATAGATTTCATGAAATTATCTTGAAGCGCTCGGGTATTACCTCAGACTTTACTTTTTTTCAGTATCCGCAAAAGGGATTGAATCACATGAAGGAGCTACTTCAAGATAGACAATCCCTTCCCGACTATCTATTTTTGGATTTGAATATGCCTGACCTCGATGGCTGGCAATTTTTGGATGAATTGCAAAAAGAGGATGGCTCTGAAAATTTATCCGTTATCATTTTAACGACTTCCTTGGACAGGCAAGACGCGGAAAGAGCGAATGCTTACCCTATGGTAAAATCTTTTAATATTAAACCGTTGACCGTCGATTTTTTACAGAGTTTAATTCCTGTTTCAAAGGGGTAGGACAGGATCATTTTTAACCTCGGTCATCACGAAAGAGCTTTGTAATCTTCCTATATTAGAAATACCCGTTAGTTTTTCCGTAATAAATTCTTGGTAGGCATCCATGTCCTCCACTTGTATTTTGAGGAGGTAATCCACCATTCCCGCTATATGATAACACTCCGTAACTTGGGGGAGCTGCTTGACGTTTTCCACGAATTTGGTCAGTGTCTCCTTGGTATGGCTCCGTAACGTAACCGAACAAAATGCCGTAAGATGAAACCCCAGCTTTTTTCGATCCGCTAAGGCGGTATAACCCTTTATGTATCCTTCTTTTTCTAAACGTTTAATTCTTTCAAAAATCGGGGTAGTCGTCATTCCCAATTGCTCGGCAATGTCCTTGATTTTCATTTTTCCGTTCGATTGCAGCAAATGGATAATTCTTCTGTCTATGGCGTCTGCTATGAATTCCATCTAGAATGCTTTTCTTTTTAGAAGAAATTTGAGGAATAAAAATAGAATGATTTTCTTTTAATTGCTTGTAAAGAGTGTCTTTAATTCTTTGAATAAGTTTTATTGTAGAAAATATTTACTATCGGGGCTAATTTTGACAATGCTTTAACCAAACCCATCCATCATGGATAAGAAGAATTTTAGCCCCGAGAGTTTAATGATGACCTACGGATACAAACCTGAATTATCCGAAGGAGCCGTTAAACCACCTGTATTTCAAACCTCTACGTTCGTGTTCCAAACCGCGGAGGAAGGAAAAGCATTTTTCGAACTAGCTTACGGTATCAGAGGCAAAGAGAAAAATGAGGAATTGGGCTTAATTTATAGCCGAATCAATAATCCTAACCTAGAGATTCTTGAAAACCGTCTTTCCCTATGGGACAAGGCTGATGATTGCGCGGTTTTCGAAAGCGGGATGTCCGCCATTTCCACGGTTTTATTGGAGTTCGTAAAACCCGGGGATTTACTCTTGGTTGGTTTACCCGTTTATGGCGGTACGGATCATTTCGTGCACCACTTCTTGCCCGAAATCGGTGTAGAGGTAATGGGTTTCCATTCTGATCATTCCTTTGAGGACGTTGTTGAGATGGTTGAGAAATCCGGTAAATCGGATCGCTTGGCAATGGTTTATGTGGAAACACCGGCCAATCCTACCAATCAGATCATTGATATCGAGATGTGCCGCAAGGTAACCGAGCATTTTGCCACGAAGGAGCATCGTGCTAAAGTAGCGGTAGATAATACCTACATGGGACCCATTTGGTCGCAACCCTTGTCCTTGGGGGCTGATATTGTAATCTACTCCGCCACCAAGTACATTGGCGGGCATAGTGATTTAATAGCAGGCGCCGTTCTTGGAAATAATGAGGTAATAAAAAGGGTAAAAACCCTAAGGACCTTCCTGGGGAATATGCCTAGCCCGCATACCTGTTGGTTGTTGTTACGAAGCTTGGAAACCCTCAAAATCCGGATGGAACAGCAAATGCGGAACGCCAAGGCTGTCGCGGAATTCTTGAACTCACACCCTAAGGTGGAGAAGGTATATTATCTAGGCTTGTTGGAACCCGGTGATGAAAAATACGCCATTTATAAAAAGCAGTATACTTCGCCCGGGGCAATGATTTCATTTGACGTGAAAGGCGGAGAGAAAGAAGCTTTCACTTTCCTGAATAGTTTGAAATTATTCAAATTGGCGGTTAGCTTGGGAAGTACGGAAGGCTTGGCGCAACACCCGGCTACCATGACCCATGCGGGCGTTGATGCCTTGAGCAAATTAGAACTTGGTATTACGGATAAATTAGTTCGTTTGTCCATAGGTATTGAAAACGTGGATGATATCATCTGGGACGTAAGCCAAGCATTGGAGAAAATAAAAGTGAGAGAAGGGGAGGCAATCCCTGCATAATCATTTGTGAAACCCAAACAAATGAAGCCCATCCGCTAAGCGGGTGGGCTTTTTTTGTGCTGATCGGAAAGGATTTGTTAGTTCCTCATTTAAATGAAAAGGGCATGTCAATAAAAATCATCGGCGCCGGATTT
>JAHDDF010000047.1 GCA_020629475.1 Saprospiraceae bacterium | reverse complement strand
ATTGGGTAGAAGTTTATGACCAAGACTTTATCAAAAAGAAAAAAGAACTCCTTTTTACTGAATTATACATAAGTGGGGTTTGGAATGAAAAAGACGATGGTAATATTGAAACTAATATGGAGGATTTGAAACGTAGTCTTATAAAATTTCAGAAGGAAAACGGTTTCCCCATAGGTCAATTCGACAAAAAGACGATTGATTATTTAATAGAAACAGCTAAAAATTAAATTACCAATTATCCCCTAGTAGAGACGCGGTGCTCGCGTCTCCCGCACGATTTAAAAATTGGACACACCTTTTTCAAGCAACAAAGACGCATTCAATGCGTCTCTACAAAAAGGAGGTCGAACCGACCGACACACGCATAGGGTCGTCTGTAGGGCGACCCTTACATTCCAATGCGAAAACGGTTTCCCCATAGGTCAATTCGATAAGAAGACGATTGATTATTTGTTAGAAACAGCAAAAAAATAAGTTACCAATTATCCCCCTAGCAGAGACGCGGTGCTCGCGTCTCCCGCACGATTTAAAAATTGGACACACCTTTTTCAAGCAACAAAGACGCATCCAATACGTCTCCACAAAAAAGGAGGTCGAACCGACCGACACATGCAAAGGGTCGTCTGTAGGGCGACCCTTACATTCCAATGGTTCTAATTTCTTTCGTATTTTTAGGGAAATATTCTCCCATGAAGAAGTGGATTGCCCTAGTTGTTTTTATGTTTCCCCTGTTGTTTCAATTCCTCCAAGCCCAAGAGAATTGGGACAATTACATTGCCTTATATGAAAATGAAAAACCAGGTTCCACCCTTGTAAGGATGGATTGCATCGATGATGCGCCTTACAAGGATTATCCTTACGTTTTAGTGACCGGTCTGCATTACGAAACCACCCGTGAAGATGGTTTTCCGGATGATGACCTTCCCAAACTTCATGTTTTTTCGGATGTCTTATATGAATGGGTCCTTAAGGAGTTCAACGGTTTTTTTGTTGGGGCTTTTACCCATAATGGAATCCGGTATGAATACTTCTATTTGAAATCCATGGATGGAGTCCAAAAGAAGATGGAGAAATTTTATAAAAAGAAATACAAAGGCAAGGACTTTTATTTAAATATCAAAGAAGATAAAAATTGGGATTCCTATCTGAAATTCCTTTATCCCAATGAGCAAACCCAATGTTATATGTCGGACCAAAAAGTGGTGCTCGGACTTATGCAAATGGGTGACAATGGTTTTGAACCCAGAAGGGTAGACCATTGGATGTATTTTGAAGATGAAACATTGCTGGAAAATGCCGTTCCGATATTAAAAAAGAAAGGATACGCGATTGAGTTTTCAGGAAAGCCGGAAGAAAAAGATGAGTTTTTTCAACTTCGATTTTGGAAGGAACAAAGCGTTGATATTAATTCAATAGCACCGGTTACTTGGGCACTAACGGAATTGGCGAAAGAATTGGGTGGATGGTATGATGGTTGGGAATGCGAAGTGGTGAAGGAGAAAGACTAATCAAGGTTTTTGGGAGCCCCGCTCACCAAAAGAGGTCGGAACCGACCGACAAACGCATAGCCCCGACTGATAGGTCGGGGTGAAATACGAAATAAAAACCCAAATCCTCATGCAAAGAATCATGATCATAGGATGCGGCGGAACGGGAAAATCCACCTTAGCGAAACGCCTAGGGGAAAAGCTCGGTATTCCGTATTACCACCTGGATCAATTGTATTGGAAACCCGGATGGGTAGAATCCAAAAAAGAAGAATGGGCACCTAAGGTAGAAGAGATTGCAAATAAGGAAAAATGGGTCATCGACGGCAATTACGGCAGCACCATGGAAATCCGTTTGAAAAGGGCGGATACGGTCATTTTCTTAAATCGTCCTTGGTACGTTTCCTTGTACCGGATTTTAGTGCGGACTTGGAAGCAACACGGCAAAACCAGATGGAGCATGACCAAGGATTGCCCCGAACGTTTTGACTTGGAATTCATGCATTATGTAGCGGTTTATAACATCACCCGTCGCCCCGGAATACTGAAACGTTTAAATGAATTAGATGACACGGTTTCCGTTTATATTCTAAAGACCGACAAGGAAATTAATGCCTTTGTAGACAAGATTGGATAAGAAGTTTAGTATCTTTGATAGTATCAAATGATACTATTGTTGTGAAGCCACCCTACGATATAAATAACGACATCCTTAACCTCATCGCCTCCATTTCCGAAAAAATAGGCGAGGTAAATGCTGCCCATTTACATAAACCCTCACCGGAATTAAGAAAGCTGAATCGGGTAAAAACCATCCGTGCCTCCTTGGCGATTGAAGGAAATTCCCTATCGGAAGAACAGGTAACCGCTATTATTGATAATAAAAGAGTCCTAGGCCCCAAGAAGGATATTGTGGAGGTTCTGAACGCCATGGAAGTCTACGAGAAAGTCCGGGAATTTAAACCCGACTCCCTGGATTCCTTCCTTGAAGCCCATGCCATTTTGATGGAAGGCTTGGTGGAACAAACCGGACAGTTGCGCACCAAATCCGTCGGTATATTCAAAGGAACCAAAGTAACCCACCTAGCACCGCCACCCGGTAACCTGCATCATTTAATGTCCGAATTATTCAAATACATAAGGATATCCGATGATCATCCCTTGATTAAAAGCTGCGTTACCCACTACGAAATAGAGTTTATCCATCCGTTCATAGATGGTAACGGAAGAATGGGGCGCCTGTGGCAAACCCTAGTATTATTGCAATCCTATCCCATTTTTGAATTCCTTCCTTTTGAGACCCTGATTAAGTCAAGGCAGCAGGAATATTACGAAGTTTTAGAGCATTGCGACCGAAGCGGTAAGTCTACCCGTTTTATTGAGTTTTCCTTGGATATTATTAATGCTTCCTTAGAGGATTTGTTAGGCTATCAAAACCGAACCATGACAACGGAGCAACGCATTGAATACTTCATTGACATGACGGATAAGGATAGGTTTTCAAGGAAGGATTACTTAGATGTTTTTAAAGATATTTCTACTGCAACCGCTAGCCGTGATTTAAAATATGCGGTGGAAAATGAGTTAATAAATAAAGTAGGGGATAAGCGTACGGCTTATTATTTAATATTGAAATAAGAAATGAAGTTAAGCCGCTTAGAGATTTTGTATTTTTACTTGGATTCCAATATTTTATCCAAGGCGGAATTTATGGAGGAAATCTATAATGCCCCACATCAAGATTTAGGTTTGGATGAGGCTGATTATTCGGATTTAGCAATGTTAAATCCCGATAGCCGTTTTTTTGAAAATGAATTAAAAGGGGAAATCCTTGCCCATATTGATCCCGGGAAAATAAAGGCATTTGAAATCATTGATAAACTAGACAATATTATTGGACAGAATCAAAAAGTAAAACCATCATTGATTGAATTGTACCATATGTATGGAATGGATGATTTTGAGTTTCTAAGGGATATTGGAGTAGGGTTTGGGCCACATCTCATTTACATGGAAGATAAAGGGGACAATGATATTCCATTGATGTACCCAGCGGTTAAGGAAATAGCCTTGGAGTTAAAACGATGGTTGGAATCAGGAGATATCAGGATCAGCTATACGCATGGAGAATCACCTTCCTTTTGCATTGAGGATAATAGGGTAGGGGTAGATAAGATTTCACGGGTTTGGAGAAGTGTTTCTTCTAAAAACAGTGTATTAATGACGGAAGACAATGTTCTCTTGGATGAGAACGGAAGGTTTTGCGGAAGGTCAATTTATGCAAGGAAGTAGGGGACAAGCAAAATTAAATGCCGGACAGTATGATTTTTGCATGATTTTTCAACCAAATCATTGCATATGTGTTCTATTATTGTCATTTTTACACTAAGTAAAGAAAAGCAAACCAACCTATCATGAAAAAAATTGCCATCAACGGCTTTGGGCGCATCGGTCGTTTGACCTTGAGAAACCTTCTTCAAAGGAATGATGCGGAGGTAGTCGCCATTAACGACTTGACTGATAACAAGACACTAGCACACCTATTTAAGTACGATACGGCACAAGGGGTTTTCTCCGGTACCGTTAGCCATACGGATGATTCCATTACCATCAACGGTAAGAAAATCAATGCCTATTCAGAGCGTAATCCCGCGGAACTTCCTTGGAAGGAGCTTGGCGTGGACGTCGTTTTGGAATGCACCGGTGTTTTCCGCACCAAGGAGAAAGCACAATGGCACATTGATGCCGGCGCTAAAAAGGTAATACTTTCCGCACCGGCTAAGGGAGATGGTTTCGAGACCATCGTCTTAGGTGTAAATGATGAGCTTATCGCTGACCATAAGAATTTCTATTCCAATGCTTCTTGTACCACAAACTGCCTTTCTCCGGTAGTAAAATTGGTAGAGGACAATTGGGGATTGGTACAAGGAAATTTGACGACTATTCACGCCTACACGGCAGACCAAAGAATCCAAGACGCCCCTCACAGTGATTTGAGAAGGGCACGTGCCGCGGCACAAAACATCGTTCCTACTTCCACGGGAGCGGCATCGGCATTAGGGAAAGTTTTACCCGGTTCCAAGGGGAAATTATTCGCGATGGCGGTACGTGTGCCCACCGTTACCGGCTCCTTGATCGAGCTTACCATCCTTTTGGATAAGGAAGCAAGCGTAGAGGAAATCAACGGCGTATTCAAGGCAGCTGCCGATGGTCCAATGAATGGAATTTTAGAATACACCGAAGATCCAATCGTTTCCTCCGATATTATCGGAAATCCGCATTCATCCATTTTTGATGCGGCTTTGACCCAAGTGAACGGGAAATTGGTGAAGTTGGTAAGTTGGTACGATAACGAGGCAGGATATTCCGCTCGTTTGGCGGACATTGCCACCAGAGTATAGGACACACCTTATGTTGACATAAAAAAATCCGGATCGTCTTAATTGGTGGTTCGGATTTTTTCGTTTTTGCAGGACTCATTTCTTACTTTTGCTGCAAATCCGTTATCCTTATGAATATCGATTTTGCCGGCAAGCAAGTTTTGGTGAGGGTCGACTTTAACGTACCCTTGGACGCAGAGCACAATATTACTGATGATACCCGTATCCGTAGGGCATTACCTACGCTTACCCATATCCTGGAGGAAGGCGGTTCCGTGGTGTTAATGTCCCACTTGGGCCGCCCCGGTAAAAAGCGCTTGGAGGACGGAAGTATTGACGTAGAAAAATTTACCCTCAAACACGTAGTGGAAAGGTTAATGAAACTACTTGGGGTGAGGGTTTTGTTTTGTCCGGAAACCGTAGGCGAGCAAGCCACGGAAATGGCGAAAAACCTAAAGAGGGGACAGGTTCTTCTTTTGGAGAATACCCGTTTCAACGAAGGGGAGAAGAAAGGTGATCCTGAATTCGCCAAGCAGCTCGCTGACTTGGGTGAGGTTTACGTGAATGACGCATTCGGGACGGCGCACCGTGCCCATGCCTCCACTACTACCGTTGCCCAATACTTCGCACCCGAGGCAAAATGCTTCGGTTTCCTATTGGAAAACGAATTGCAAAACGCTTCCAAGATTACTGAAAATCCTGAGCGTCCTTTTGCGGCTATCCTAGGCGGTGCTAAAGTTTCCGATAAGATTGTATTATTGGAAAAATTGATAGACAAGGCGGATATCGTAATTGTAGGGGGTGGAATGGCATTTACCTTTATTAAGGCGCAAGGCGGTTCCATCGGAAATTCCTTGTGTGAGGATGATAAGTTGAGGCTTGCCTTGGATATCATGAAAAAAGCGGAGGACAAAGGCGTAAAATTCCTTTTACCGCATGACTGTTCCGCCGCTGATGCTTTTAGCAATGATGCACAAATAAAGACAACCCCGATTGATCAGATTCCTGATGGCTGGATGGGTTTGGATATCGGTCCCTTGAGTCGGGCAATGTTCGCGGAAGCACTACAGGAAGCAAAAACCATCCTTTGGAACGGTCCAATGGGTGTTTTTGAAATGGAAAACTTTGCCAAAGGAACCGTTGCTGTAGCGGAGGCGGTAGCAAGGGCGACCAAGGAGCATGGTGCGTATTCCCTCATCGGTGGAGGTGATTCCGCTGCGGCAGTTACCATAGCCGGATTGGATGATGATGTTAGCTACGTTTCCACCGGAGGTGGCGCCATGCTGGAATTATTGGAAGGAAAAGTATTACCGGGCGTAAAAGCAATGGGAGAGTAATTTCTTACTCCCCCATTCTAATATCTTTGTTATTCATACCCCCTTGTGAGGTCTTCCGACCTCACAACAAAACAACACAATTACCCCTTCAAAATCTCATGCCCCATTTTATCCCGCTTCGTTTGCAGGTAAAATTCGTTATGCTCATTGGGTGAAACCTCGATGGCAACATTCTCCACGATTTCAAGGCCATAACCAATTAAACCGATTCTCTTCTTTGGATTATTGGTCATGAGCTTCAATTTGGAAACACCCAAGTCCCTAAGGATTTGAGCTCCGATACCGTAATCCCTTTGATCCATTTTGAACCCGAGCGCCTTGTTTGCCTCGTAGGTATCCATACCTTGTTCTTGCAAGCGGTATGCTTTCAATTTATTCAATAAACCAATCCCCCTACCTTCTTGGCGCATATAGAGGACAAGCCCTTTTCCTTCGCGCTCTACTTGGGAAAGTGCGGCATGAAGTTGAGGACCACAATCACAACGCAAGGAACCTAGGATGTCACCCGTTTCACATGAGGAGTGCACACGGACTAGGATGGGCTCATTGGCTTTCCAAGTACCCTTTTTCAAGGCAAGGTGTACATCACCTGTAGTAATTTCAGTAAATGCCGTCATTTCAAAATCACCGTACTGGGTAGGCATATTGATGGTCACCTCCTTTTGGATAAGGCGCTCCGTTGCCATACGGTAGGCTACCAAATCCTTAATGGTAATGATTTTTAATCCGTGTGTTTTGGCAATCACCCTAAGATCAGGTAACCTAGCCATGGTTCCGTCCTCATTGAGGATTTCGATCAAGACACCGGCAGGGTATAATCCCGCAAGTCTTGCCAAGTCAATTGCCGCTTCGGTATGCCCCGTTCTTCTAAGCACACCACCATCTTTAGCGATAAGCGGGAAGATATGACCCGGACGCCCGTAGTCCGTAGGTTTGGTATCAGGACGGGTCAAGGCTTTAACGCCCATTGCCCTATCATAGGTGGAAATACCCGTAGTACATCCGGGACCTTTGAAATCCAGGGATACGGTAAATGCCGTTTTGTGCATGTCCGTATTTTCCTCCACCATCAAGGGAAGATTGAGCTCCTTGGCTCGTTTTTCCGTAACGGGTGTACAAAGTAACCCTCTACCGTAGGTGATCATGAAGTTGATCATGTCAGGAGTAGCGCATTCCGCCGCGCCGATAAAATCCCCCTCGTTTTCCCTGTCCTCGTCATCTATAACGATAACCAATTTACCGGCCTTGATATCCTCAATGGCTTCTTCAATCGTGCTGAATTCAACGGTTTCGTTCGGTTGGTTGCCAGACATTGCTCTTTATTCCTTTAAGGTATTGAAAAAAACCAGCCAGCAAGGCTAGGTTCATGATAAAGAAGTAACGGATGCTCCTTAGCAATCGTACATGTATCCCTATCTTTTGAAGAAGGAAATCCAAAATAGGGATATCCACCATCAAGAAGATATAAAGGATAAACAAAGGTAGGTATAATAAGTTGCCCGTACCTGCTAGAATGCCACAGGAAATAAATCCGAAAATGACGAAAAAAGGTCCGAACCAACGCAATACCTTGTGCGACAGGAAAACATAAGCGAGTTTTCCCCTTTTCGGAGATAGAAGATGTTTGTAATGCGATAGGTTTTGGAAATTCCCCGCCGAGATGCGCTTCTTGCGCCGGAACTCCTCGCTCATTTTATGGGAAACTTCTTCGGTGCAAATCGCGCCTAGTTCACTTACCGTTTTTGCCCCTTTATCTAAGACACCCAAGGCAATGAAAAAGTCATCCACCAAATAAGTATCAGGTACGGGCGTAAATAAATCCGATCGTACCGCGTAGCAGCCGCCAAAAGGACCCATCATAAGACCCCATCGCTCCCCTTCGGCATGTTTAAGGCTTACCTCCCCACTGATGTATTGGTCCTCTGATTTTGAAATGCCCTCCTTGGCTAAACCTTTGTTTACCATGCGGGTATCCACCAATCCTATTTCCGGTTCAAGGAATCGATGGGCAAGTTTGGAAATTACGTCCGAGCGAAGCATTACGCTGGCATCAGTAATTATTATGATGTGGTTTTGTCCTTTTCCGTGGATGGAAGTCGCCTCGTTGAAAAGCCGGTTAATGATTCCGGGTTTTCCTTGTCTTTCCCTGAAATCGTGGTAGGAGAGGGAAGGATATTCTTTTGAGAAATTTTCTAATATTTCAATGGTTCGATCCGTTGAACAATCCGAACCGACCCTGATTTCAAATTTATCTTTTGGGTAATCCTGTTGGACTAAACTGTTCAACTTTTCATCTAGAACGGACTCCTCATTATGAGCCGCCATAAGTACGGTCGCAAAAGGAAGTTCCCCTTGAGGTTTTGAGAGCGTTTTTCCTTTACGAAATTGCTTCGTAAGAAAAGGGAAAATGAAATAAGTGTGGATTAATCCAAGAATGCACGCCCAGAAGATTATCCCGAGCAAAAGGGATATCCAGGACATTAGGCTACGCGGATTGGGCGGGAGATTTTTTCCTTATCGGACTTTTGCTTTTGGACCGGAATTCCTGTAATCTTATGGTATTCCTTCAATAGTTTTTTCCCGATGGCAAGGTTGTCGAAGTCTTCCTCAATAAAGCGACGGGCATTTTCACCGAACCATCTCGTTTTGACGTCATTTTCCAAGCAAGCACGGATGGCATCCTTAAACTCCTCAACGGTATCCGTGATAAAGGCATTTTTACCTTGTGCGGCATGTATACCCTCAATGCCAATGGTAGTGGAAAGTACCACACGACCAAGCGCCATTCCTTCAAGGATTTTAACGCGCATTCCTCCTCCTGAAGTCAAGGGAACTACCATAACGGAATGCTGGTTCATAAAGGCTTTCGCACTTTCTACCTCACCGTGTACCATTACGTTACGGTAACTTGAATCTTTTAGCCATTTAGGCGTATTCCTTCCCGCAATATGGAAAGAAAGGCAAGGGAATTCCTCCAAAACTTCTTCCCATATGTTTTCTAAAAACCAAGTTAGACCCTCAATATTTGGCATCCAGTCCAAAGAGCCGATGAAGCCTAAGGTTAAAGGTTCTTTATATGCAAGGATATTAGGGATGTAACGCCTTGAATCAATTCCTATAGGCACGTTAATGGCATTACCCATGTAGCCGGACTCGCGGTAGGTGGTAAGATCCCTTTGTGTAATGGCGAGAAGTAAATCGTATTTATCCATTACGGAAGCTTCGAATCGCTTCAGTTTTTCCGTAAGGTGTTCGATGTATTTCCGCTTGGGAAGGAAAGAGGTGTTCTTGGCAATGCGCTCCCAAATCTCGTATTCCACGTTATGTGAGCGCATAACCACCTTCGCCTTGGAATATTTCCTTATGGTGTCTATGTAAGGCGCGAGGTAAAGGGTTTCCAATTGAATTACATCATAGGTATTCTCTTTGAGTAATTCAATCAGTTTGTTTTCGTAATCCTTACTTACGAAACGTTGGATATGATATGATTCCTCGGAGAAAAGGTTGGAGAAGGCACCCCAAACGGAAAGGCGGTTGTCAACGTCCACGAAATGGGTCTCCTTGTAAAAGGCACCCTCGTCGGATGGGGTTTCCGTAGAGCCATAATGCTTACTCGTGTTCATGGCAAGGAGGCTGACCTCACATCCCAAATCACTTAACGCCTTACCAAGATTATTCACGGCGATGGACTCGCCGTCTTTGGCGGGAAAGGTGAATTTCTTACTTAGTTGCAGTATTCTCATGCTTCTCTCGGTGGCCCGTTTTCAACACGTGGTAAATCGAATGTAGAAATATTTTCCTAAAAATTCGATACCTACTTAGGAAAACCCATGTGCACAAATTTAAGGTAAAATTTCTCATCTACATAAAAACGAACGATTCCAAGGGAGAAATGGATGCCCGGTTATGCTTGAATCCGGTCATTGGGAATTATGTAGAAGGGTATGGTTGGGGGTAAATATTATGTATAGTATCCTGTATACCTGTGGGTAAGGGAGTCGTACCTGCTAGGATGCTTTCCCCTGAGGGGAAATTGTTAAAAAAAGAATATCGAAGCTTTGTGACAATAAAAAAAACGGCAACAACGTCCATTGACGTGCTGCCGCATTAGCAAGCTCAAAAAGAGCTATACCCCCCTTATTCTTGAAAGGTGCTTCTAAGAAGACCTTTTTTCTTTCATAAGTCCGGCATTCATAAGGCATTAATTGTGCCATTTTTTCCTAATTCGGCATCGTATCCGAAAAAATGAGGAAAGCATCTCAAAAACCTTTATGCTAAAACCCTGTTCCAAAAGCAAACCCGTTTTTCCATGAATCCATTTATCGTCCAAGCATTAACCATTTTTGCCTTCATGAATGTCGGTTACCTAATAGCAAGGTTAAAAACCGATAATAGTATCGTGGATATTTTATGGGGGCTTGGTTTTGTGGTCGTGTCTTGGTCGTTATTTCTATCCGGTACGAATCCGATGAATCCCTTTTTGATGTTAATGGTAAGTCTTTGGGGTTTACGTCTGGGTGCTCAACTTTATTTCAGAAACAAGAGGGAAGGAGAGGATTGGAGATATAAGGCATGGCGAAAGGATTGGGGTGAAAAGGTAAATCTTATTGCCTATTTCAGGATTTTCATGCTTCAAGGGGTTTTCATGTTCCTTATTTCAATGCCACTTGTACCCGCCTTACCGGAAGGCTATTCTCCGGGAGTTATTGCTTGGGTAGGAATCACCCTCTGGTTCATTGGTTTTTCCTTCGAATCCATCGCTGATTATCAATTGTACCGATTTAAAGGAAATCCGGAAAATAAGGGAAAGGTCTTGGATACGGGGCTTTGGAAATATTCCCGCCACCCCAATTATTTCGGTGAGATATTGCTTTGGTGGGGCATCGGGATTTATGTGTTTTCCTATGCCGGTGTGTTTTTTGGTTTCCTCGGACCACTGATAATTTCCTTGCTTTTGATTTTCGTTTCCGGGGTGCCCATGACGGAAAGAAAAACCAAGAAAAACCCCAAGTACCACGATTACATAGAAAGGACAAATACATTAATTCCTTTACCGCCCAAGAAGGCTAGGAAACAGGCGCTTGCCAATTAATGGTCAAGGTTTCTTTCATGTCAGGGTGAAGGCTGCGTTTTACCGGACAGCCATGTGCCGCTTTCTCTAAAATTTTCTTCGTCCTATCCGAATACGATCTAGCGGGCATTGTTACTATGACTTCAATTTCCGCGATACGCCTTGGGTTAGACGCCATTACTTTCTTGGCTGAGGCAACGGCTCCTGAAATATCCTCACCCATATCTTCAGCCTTGATACCCATAATGGTAAGAATGCAGGAGGCAAGTGCCGTGGCGACCATATCCGTGGGAGAAAAGCTTTCACCCTTACCTCGGTTGTCCACCGGGGCATCCGTAATCATGGTATTACCGGAACGTAAATGCTTAGCTTCCGTTCTTAGGTTTCCTTTGTAGATAATTTCCGCAGTCATGATTCCGTTTTTTTGTACCTGTCCGTATACGACAAAAGTATACCTTTTGACGTATTATTGGCGATAAAACCTTAAATTGGAAATAGACGTTTAATAATGGTAAACGTTACCCCCCTAGGAACCTTTGCAACAATATGATATTTATGAGGAATACTTTCTCCGTTTTTACCATACTACTTCTAAGCTGCTCTCTCATGGCACAAGGTGCCTTTGATAATGATGAGCTTCTAGGGGTAATCCAATCCGATGAGTTGACTTTTGACGTTAACGTCCATACCAATGGTTGGATTGGTGTGGGTTTTAATCGCGCTAAGATTAAGACCTATTACAAGACCAATTATTACCGAATAGAAATAGATGCCTTAAAGCATTCAAGGGAATCCAGGAATAGGGATTTAGGTGTCCCGACGCCGGGTTATTCCGGGAAATCATACGTTTTTGGTAGAAAGAATTCCTTTTTTCTTGCACGCGGCGGATTTGGTCAAAAGCGATATTTCTCCGAGAAGCAAGAGCGTAGGGGTGTAGCCATCGGTGTTTCTTATTCCGCGGGTGCTACCTTAGGAATCCTTAAGCCGTATTACTTGGACCTTAGGGTCAATGACGGTGACGGGAATACCTTTCTCCTTCGTACCAAATACGATGAAAAAATCGCGGATGCTTTCCTTGATGCCCAAAACATTATCGGTGCTTCCGGGTTTCGTCATGGATGGAGGGAAATTAGTGTAGTACCGGGGCTTCAAGCTAAGGCCGCGGTACACGTGGATTGGGGTGCTACCGATGAATTCGTAAAAGCACTTGAATTCGGTTTCATGATCGATGCCTTTTACAAGAAAATTGATTTAATGGTAACCGAGGAGAACACACCGGTTTTCATAAACGTTTACTTAGCTTTGCACCTCGGAAGGAGATGGTAATCTTTTTCCGGATTCATTGACGAAGGAAATGCGGGTTTGATGATTGAACTACCTGTTGTAGGAAATAAGAAAGAACCAAGGAAGCGTAAACCGGATTGGTTGCGCGTAAAACTTCCCGTAGGGGAGGATTTCAAGCGTGTACGCCGATTGGTCGACGAATATAAACTCCATACCATTTGCCAAAGCGGTAACTGCCCGAATATGGGTGAATGCTGGGGTGCGGGTACGGCTACTTTCATGATCCTAGGGAATGTTTGTACACGTTCCTGTTCTTTTTGCGCGGTAAAAACGGGGCGTCCTAATGAATATGACGAGGATGAACCAAGACGTGTAGCGGAAGCCATTCGTTTGATGGAAGTCAAGCACGCGGTAATTACTTCGGTAAACCGTGACGAACTCAAGGATCGTGGTGCTGAAATTTGGTACCAAACGGTTCGTGCCGTGAAGGAACAATCTCCTGAAACCACCATTGAAACGCTCATCCCTGATGTCCGAGCCAATTGGGAAGCATTGGAAAGGATGATTTCCGCAGGGCAGGAAGTGGTATCCCATAATATGGAAACCGTTGAGCGCCTTTACCGCAAGGTTCGCCCCCAAGGAAAGTACAAGCGCTCCTTGGAGGAACTCCGTAGAATCAAGGAATACGGAAAACGTACCAAGACCGGAATTATGGTAGGCCTAGGTGAAAACGAGGAGGATGTTATTCAATTAATGGATGACCTTCGTGAGGTAGGAACGGATGTACTTACCATCGGGCAATATCTTCAGCCGACAAAAATGCACCTTGCCGTTGACGAATTCATTCACCCGGATTTGTTCAAGAAGTACGAGGAAATTGGCTTGGAGAAAGGCTTTGATTTTGTGGAATCGGGACCATTGGTTCGTTCCTCGTATCATGCGGAGCGCCATCTCTAAAAAAAGATATTTAGACTATTAAACATTTAGATATTAGATTTGTCCCGTAGCGATTTCACGTTACGGGACAATTCTTTTTTGATGAACCTTACTTACTCCGCCACCGTTGCCTATGACGGTCAAAAATTAGAACTCAAACCCAAGGGGCTTACCTCAACGGAAAAATTCTACACGGATTTAGCGGTTACGGAAATCGAAGGCGGTAGGAAGTTCGTTTTGTTCATCCACGTCAAGTCACCCATTCGTTTGGATAGGGTGCATTTCGAGTTTTTTCTCAAGGATGAGAAGGTAGCCCGTGTTTTTTCCAATGGTTTTCAAAGTTGGTCGGAAAGCAGGGAGTTTGAGCCACAGGAATCCATTCCCGGATTAAAGGGTTTTGCCAAAGGTTTACTCCAAAATTACGGGGATTATCATTTTCCCCAGCGGAACCGGGGAACACAAGGTATCCACTCTTGGTCTTACACTTACCTCAAAGATAAACCCGAGGGAAATCCCCATCTTTTTGCTTCCCTGAATGAGCGTACCGGTTATACCTATTTTGAATACGACAATACCCATAAAAAACTAATCGTAGAAAAGGATTGCGTAGGGCTGGAATTGTCCAATTCCTATCCCGTTTTGGAATTCGTGGAGTTGAGGGGTAAGGACAATGAGGTATTTGATACTTGGTTTAAAACGGCAGGTATCAAAGCGCCCAAGGTAGAGCCCGCCATTGGGTGGACCTCGTGGTATCACTATTACACCAATATTTCCGAACAGGTTATTTCAAGTAATCTCAAAGCTTTCCAAGAGCATAGACCGGATATTGATATCTTCCAAATTGACGACGGATACCAAACCCGCGTAGGGGATTGGTTGAGTATCCAAACCAATAAATTCCCTAGGGGAATGAGAGCATTGGCGGATGATATTCACCAAGCGGGATTCAAGGCGGGGCTTTGGCTGGCACCCTTGGTAGCGGAAGCAAAATCCGAGCTATTCGCCAAGCATAAGGATTGGTTTATTAAAGACGAGAAAGGCAAGTTCGTTTCAGCGGGCTACAATCCCATGTGGAGCGGTAAATTTTACGTGCTTGACGTATATCACCAAGAAGTACGGAACTACCTGCGTCAAGTTTTCAAGACCGTCCTTTTCGATTGGGGGTACGATATGGTCAAATTGGATTTCCTCTATGCCGCTTCCATCCTTCCAAGGAAAGACAGGACAAGGGGGCAAGTCATGTACGATGCCATGGAATTCTTAAGAAGCGCTTGCGCCAATAAGATTATCCTGGGTTGCGGGGTTCCCTTGGGACCCTCATTCGGGCAAGTGGATTATTGTAGGATTGGCGCGGATATTCACTTGAAATGGGAACATTCCTTCTTGAAATTCCTAAGGAATAGAGAGCGTGTTTCCACCATTGTCGCTTTACGTTCCGTATTGGGAAGATGGCAATTAAACGGAAGGGCATTCCTCAATGACCCGGATGTTTTCATTCTTAGAAAAGAGAAAAACAAACTAACGCCTACCCAACAACATACCATCCTTACGGTAAACGCCATCCTTGGGCGACTCATCTTTACCTCGGATTTCCTAGGGGATTTTCAAGCGGAACAACACGCCGAATTCCTAGGCGCCACCCAATGGATTCACTCCGAAATAGAGCAAGTCATCCAATACGGCACCCGTTACCTCATTCGCTTTACGAACCAAGGTAATGCCTACCACGCCCATGTTAATCTAGGTGATAAACCGGAAAGCATAAAACTGAAAAAAGGATCCTTGGAACTGGAACCCTTTGAAACCATTGTACTAATGAAGAATTAAAAATGAATAATGAAAAATGGTTTCCCATTCTTCATTATTCATTCCTCATTTTTCATTCCCTACACTTGCCCCACAACCTTAATTACGATTACGATAGCCACACTGACTACCAAACCGAGGAAGACTTTTCCGAGGTCGAATAGCAGGTCTTTGATCGTAGCCCATTTTAGACCTTTATCCAACCATATCCTCACCCCGATTTCACGACCCGCCAGCAAACCGATGAATACCCAAGTAGTGGACATCGGTAATTTTGCTTCGAACAAGCCAAGGGAGTTGTACTTAAAGATGTAAAGGATAATACCGTAGATAAAGTCGATTATGGTAGCAGATCTAATATCGGTGGTATTGGTTTTGGCAAGAACCACCTTTTGAACGGCTCCCCCTTTGCTATAGAAGATATAAGCCAATAAACCTAGGATAATTGCCATAGAAATAGCGAAGGGCAATAATTCCATCATCATGCCTTCCCCTTTTGCTTTTCCGGGACCTAGGAAAACGTAGATATTCGCTAGGTCTTGGGTTAACCATTGATACCAAAGGAAACCCGTAGAGAACCATTGGAGCACGGACCAAACGTTTCTTTCCCCGTCTTTTATGGCATTATTGATAAAGTACTTTTCAACGAGCGAGGAAATAGCCAAGTAAACTACGATACCGGACGAAAAGGCGATGATATAGCCCATGATGGACTTATTGATCATCCCGCCAAGCTTGGTATCCGTGTCAATAACACTTGCCAAGATATCCCCGACATTATCCCCTTGTATGGAACTCAAGGAGAAAAGCGTGAGAATCATGAAAGTCGTACTTACCGGTATTCCCGACCGTGTAATCAACATCAAAACCAAGGGCGGCAGTAGGTACCAAACCGAAAGCGTGGCGGGTATGTCGAATTTATCCAACCTTCCGTACGCGATATCGGATTGATAGAATCCCATAACCAAACTCACGGTAAGAATCGTTGCCGCAAAGGCATACAATACCCACCAAGGGCGCTTGGCGTTGGAACTCATGAAGGTTCCCAAGGTTTGGATAACATCGTTTCCTACCACGGAGAATGCGGCAAGACTAAATCCCAACCACATGACGATTTGCGTCGTAACGTCCATTTATTTTTTCTTTAAACTATCCAAAGTTTTCCTTGGAAAAAGTATCGCAATAATCCTTAATCATACCCCTAACCTCACGGAATTCCGCCATGATTTCCTCAGGGGTTCCCGTGGCATCCGCCGGGTCAGGGAAACTGTGGTGGATCAGGTTGGTCTCCTTGGGGTAAAGCGGGCAAGCCTCCTTGGCGTTATCGCAAACGGTGATGACGTAATCGAAATCAATGTCCGCGTATTCATCCACGTGATTACTCCCGTTTCCGGAGATATCAATGCCTTCCTCCAACATTGCCGCCGCCGCATTGGGATTAATTCCTTGAGGGCGCGTTCCCGCTGAATAAACGTCAGCTTTACCTGTTAGGAAGGTAGCCAAGTAGCCTTGCGCCATCTGGCTTCTACAAGAATTCCCGGTACAAAGGACCAATATCTTTTTCATCTTGGATATTAAGGATTTCAATGAAGCAACAAATTTGCGGAAATGATGTAAGTGAAAGGGCTATGGCGTATTAAGTTTATGTAAATAGAGGAGGTAAATGAAATAGTCGAAGATTTCTTAAGAGAATTGTACAAGGGGATTTGCAGAAGATCTTGTTGGGCAGGGGATA
>JAHDDF010000518.1 GCA_020629475.1 Saprospiraceae bacterium | reverse complement strand
GTAAGACGTAAGACGTAAGACGTAAGACGTAAGACGTAAGACGTAAGACGTAAGAAAAATATGTCTTTCTTATTTCAATACGAAGAAATTTTCATTCATCTTTTTTAAGATAAAACGAATTATTTATTTAAAATAAGATCATAGATAAAAGAGTATAAGATGAAAAATCTTACGTCTTACATCTTTTATCTTACGTCTTAAAATAATCAATCATGGAAACTCCCACTCAACTCCCAAAAATATACGCTGACGCTAAAGATTTCATGCCTCTAAACGGTACGGATTATTTAGAGCTGTATGTAGGCAATAGTCGTCAGGCGGCGCATTATTACCAAACGGCATTCGGGTTTCAGCCCCTTGCCTATTCCGGTCTTGCCACGGGTAACCGCGAGACGGAATCCTATGTAGTGGTACAGGATAAAATCCGCTTGGTTTTGACCTCTCCCTTAAAGAGTGGCACGGAAGTAGGAAAGCACATCGATATGCACGGTGACGGTGTTCGTGTGGTAGCTCTTTGGGTGGATGACGCGACCTACGCTTATAATACCGCCGTGGAAAAAGGCGCGAAATCCTTCTTGGAACCTTATACCACGGAAGACGAGAATGGTAAAGTGGTAAGGTCAGGTATCCATACATATGGGGAGACCGTCCACATCTTTGTGGAGCGCAAGGATTACCAAGGCGTTTTCTTACCCGGATTCGAGGCATGGGAACCTAATTATCGTCCTTCCTCCATTGGTTTAAAATATGTAGACCATATGGTAGGAAACGTGGAATTGGGTAGAATGAACGAATGGGTGGATTTCTACCGCAACGTTCTTGGATTTACCCAAATCATCTCCTTTGACGACAAGGACATTTCCACGGAGTATACCGCCTTGATGTCCAAGGTGGTTTCCAACGGAAACGGACGCATTAAATTCCCGATTAACGAGCCTGCGGAGGGACGTAAGAAATCCCAAATCGAGGAGTACCTTGATTTTTACGAAGGTGCGGGTGTACAGCACATCGCTGTAGCTACGGATGATATTATTTCCACCGTAAAGGAACTAACCGCTAGGGGTGTGGAATTCCTTCGTGTTCCGCATACGTATTATGATACGGTTACGGACCGTGTAGGTAAAATCGACGAGGATATCGCCCCGCTTCGTGAGCTAGGTATTTTGGTAGATCGTGATGATGAAGGTTACTTGCTTCAAATCTTTACCAAACCCATCGAGCCAAGACCTACGATGTTCTTTGAAATTATCCAACGCAAGGGAGCTACCTCCTTCGGAAAAGGGAATTTCAAGGCTTTGTTCGAAGCGATTGAAAGAGAACAAGAGTTACGAGGAACTTTGTAATGAAGAATGAGGAATTAAGAATGAAAAATTCCTGATTTATTAAGCGCGGCTTCCTTTGGAAGCGCGCTTTTTTATGGTTCAAAGCAACTGTAAAACAAAAGTTCTCGTCTTCCAAAAAAGACGATTTTGAAACTCTTTCTTTTTTACTTTCTTATTTCAATTTTACCGGAATCGGGTATTCACCAAAAAACTGAATACCCTAATATTATTTGGAGGATTACGGTAGTGGATGCAAAGACCCAAGAACCTTTAAAGAATGTAAGGGTTCAAGCCGAAATGTATTTTGAATATGCGGCATGCGCTCCATTTACGATGCTTCCCAGGGACACCACGGAAATATTTGATAAGTTATTAGAAGCAAGAATAGAAGGAGATTCTTCTGAATTATCTAAACTTGAATCTACGCTTGAATGGTTTAGGCATACCTATAAAATATTCAATGAAAGAAAGCAACTCAACGGAACTCCTATAAATTACGATTTAACCTTTGATCATGGGCAAAATTTCACCTTTATGGGGACTTTCCGGAAAGTTTATATTAAGGTTAGTCATCCGGATTACAAGGATTATATCATTGAGGAAGAATACGAAGGATGCAAGTTTTCCTTGCTTACACATGTGGAATTAAAACCTAAGGAATAAAAAAGGATTACCCAATTTCAATAACTCGGGTAACCCTTTAAAGCTTCGAATAAAAAATCCGTTTACTGACATAACATTTCATAATCCGTTAAACATACACGTTCCCTTCTCGTGAATGTTTCTCCGGGATATAATACGTCACGAAAAACCGTTGCATGATACAGGACTCCGAAATCACAGGGCAATGCCGCCACTAATTGTGAAAGGCTTCCCGATGCAACAGAACCATCAGGGTTAAGGACAACGTAATTACTTCCCGACGGGGGAAAACCAATAGGGTTGTTTTCTTCCCACAAGTAAATTCTGTAAGATTGGACTTCTCCGTTTGAGAAATTCTCAAAACTCGTAGTCAAATCCGCTAAAAAATAAGTAAGGAATTGTACGGTCTGACCGGTACTCCTATCAAACATGTGTTCAGGACACAATCCTACCCTTCCATCCAATTCCACATTTCCTTTTCTTGCCATTGATTCATTGGATTCAGGAACATTAGATTCTAAGCCAACGATAGAATCACCACAGGAAAAAAGGAGCAAACAAAAAGAAATACTAAGAAATAAAAGAATGGTCTTTGGACTTTTCATATCCATTGCATTTTGGTGAAGAATAACCGAAAATAACAAGGTTTATACAAGACGGTGTACCAATCCATTCCCTTAACTTTTATTTACGATATACTATATCCGACCGCAACACGTATTTCTTTCCTTTTATCACTTTACTTCCTTCATGGAATAATA
>JAHDDF010000517.1 GCA_020629475.1 Saprospiraceae bacterium | reverse complement strand
ATCTTCCTGTGGTATTCTATTGCGGATATTTTTTAGCTAAAATCGTCTAACGTCTAACGTCTAACGTCTAACGTCTAACGTCTCCCAATCAATTCTGCTGAAATACAATAATCACGGTCGCCTCCCCGTCGGAAATAATTTTATCCAATTTTACCGTTACCGAAGGATCAGGAATAATAGGTTCCCCCAATTTTAAATTCTCCAATCCCAAGTTTTTTAAAGCCCCCGACCACTGGCGCAATCCACCTAAAGCAGGGGATGCGGATGCAACATGATCCAAGGAGCTAACGCATAGGATAATCCAATCTTGATACCCCAATTTTGAAAAATCACCGGGATGGGTAATTTGGAATTCCTGCCTGATTTTTTCACAACCGCCTTGGCTCAACATAACCTTTGTTCCCCCCTTCAAAACGACTTTTTCCTCCGCTTCCTGCCCGTCAATAATTATGTCGTGCTTTTCCACGAACATCATGGTATCGGAAAACATGGCGGCAGGCTTTCCCGCCGGGCATTCACCGTTTGAAACGACTGTCCCTCCCTGCGGCTCAGAAGGTTGGCAGGCTATGAATAGTAGGAGAAAAAATCCTAGGAATAATAAACTGTTTTGCTTCATTTTATCTTTGTTGATAGTCCTCCCAAATATAGGACATATTGGTTCAATTAGTCTAAACTGATAAACAAACCGGAACCGCTCCTAAAAATAGGAGTGTTTCGGTTTAATTTTGTGAGTGAATTACCCCGCTTAATTTTGAAATTACTTGACGATGAATATCAGAAATCTACTTTTTTTATCTCTTTTAACATTGCTTTCCTTCAATGCTTTCGGGCAATATGAGGTAGGGCACCAATCCTTTTCCTTCCTTGATCCCGACCGTTCCAATCGTGACGTTTATGGTGAGGTTTACTATCCCGCCACCACTGCGGGTGATGATGTTCCCGTAGCAAACGGTGAATTTCCCATGATTGCTTTCGGGCACGGTTTCGCTATGGCTTGGAGTGAGTATTCCGTTTGGTGGGAGGCGCTCGTCGCTGAAGGTTATATCGTTGCTTTCCCTAGGACGGAGGGTGGTGTTTTTCCTTTTCCTTCCCACGGCGATTTCGGTCAGGATTTAGCATTTTTGGTAAATTCCTATATGGCGGAAAACGCCAATGCCTCTTCGGATTTTTACCAAAAATTATCCGGCAGCAATGCCATTATGGGACACTCTATGGGTGGCGGTTGTTCCTATCTAGCCGTAGGGGATTACGGTGCCGATGTAAAAACGGTAATCAGTATGGCTGCTGCCGATACTGATCCTTCCGCTATTACCGCCGCCGCCAATATCGATATTCCGGTCTTGACCCTTGCCGGTTCCGCTGACTGCGTAGTGATGGCAGGTGGCGCTCCTATAGATATTTATAATGGCCTTACGGCAACGCCTTACAAAGCTTATGTCGAAATTACGGATGCCAGTCACTGTCAATTCGGTATCGCCAGTTTCGGCTCCATTTGTACCTTGGGCGAGTCATGCGGCGGCTTCCTTTCTCTAGCGGATCAACACACCCAAATGCTTTTGAATGCACAGCCTTGGTTGGATTACCACCTAAAAGGCGATTGCGACGCTTGGGATATGTTCAAGGATAATCTTTACAATAGCAATGCCCATACTTTCCAAGAATCCGGTGCCCTTCCCTTGGCTGATGTTTCCCTTTCCGGAACGGCTGAAATTTGCATTGGTGGCTCAACCATTTTAACGGCTTCTCCTTCGGATAATTATTGTGATATCGAATGGAGTTTTGACGGTGCGGTTATGATGGAGACCGGCTTCTCCATTACGGCAACCCAGGGCGGTGTTTATTCCGTTTCCGTTTCCAATGCCGATGGTGTTGTGGCAACGGATAATATTACCGTTGTAGTTCAGCCTAGTCTACAACCTGAAATTACGGGTGACCTAAGCATTTGCCAAGGAGAAATGACGACCCTAACCGTAGGGCAATACGATTCTTACCTCTGGGCTGACGGCATGGCTGACCAAAGCATTACCGTTGGTGCAGGAACCTATACCGTCACCGTTTCCGATGCTTCGGGATGTACGGGAGAAAATAGCGTAACCGTAACCGAAACTACACCTCCTTCCGTTTCCATTACGGGAGATGAGGAGATTTGTCCGCAAGAATCAGCTCAATTGGATGCCGGTGATGGTTTTGATTCTTATCTGTGGGATAACGGAATGACTTCCCAAACCATTTCCGATACGGGCGGCGGAACCTACATGGTTACCGTAACTGACGCTAACGGCTGTACCGCTACGGATGCTTTTACCGTAACACTAAATGAACCAAACCCGGTTACCATTTCCGAAAGCAACGGGACCATTACGGCAACGGGTGCTGCGGCCGGTTCTATTTTCCAATGGTACGTAAACGGGATGCAAATGCCTGATTCCGGGGATAATACTTTCAACGCTACGGAATCCGGTACCTATGTGGTCGTAGTAATTGATGCCAATGGTTGCGGGGTAGAATCCAATGTATTGGAAGTCATCATCAGTTCCTTGGAGGAATTGGAATCCCGCTTGGGTATTCGTCTTCTTAATACGGTTTCCCAAGGAGAATTATTCCTTCAAAACCAAGGAGAATCCAAGGACTTGCAAATCCGTATATCGGATATGTCGGGTAAATCCGTTCTTCAAAGAAATCTAAACCTAGGAACAGGTGAAACCCTTTCATTGGATGTTTCCAACCT
>JAHDDF010000046.1 GCA_020629475.1 Saprospiraceae bacterium | reverse complement strand
AAAGAGCGTTTCTTCTCCCATCGCGATGAATTCGGGCAATGGAATCCCAAAAACCAACGTCCTGAACTTTGGAACCTTTTTAACGGTAAGAAACATTTCGGGGAGCACTTCCGTATTTTCCCGATTTCCAATTGGACTGAAATGGACGTTTGGATGTACCTGGCAAGGGAAGGCGTAGAGTTGCCTAACCTATATTTCGCACACAAACGTATGGTATTCGAACGTGATGGTATCCTGCTTGCCGACGGTGATTTCATGGCAAAACGCCCCGAGGAAAAAGTAGTCGAAAAAATGGTTCGTTGTCGTACCATCGGGGATATGACTTGTACGGGTGTTTACGAGTCGGATGCTGATACCCTCGAGAAAATTATCCAGGAAGTTTCTACTACCCGCGTTACCGAGCGTGGCGGTAGGTCGGACGATAAGCGTTCCGAAACATCTATGGAGGATCGTAAAATCAAAGGCTACTTCTAGGAACTTCCTACAAGGATATCAATACAAAAGAAATGACACAACAGGAATACGAAAATATGGAATTGCTACGCTTCACCACGGCGGGAAGCGTAGATGATGGGAAATCCACCCTTATCGGTCGTTTGTTGTACGACTCAAAATCCATTTTCGAAGATCAATACGAGGCGGTTAAGGCTACCTCGGAAAGAAGAGGTGAGGAAGGCGTTAACTTGGCCCTTCTTACTGATGGTTTGAAATCCGAGCGTGAGCAAGGTATCACCATTGACGTAGCATACCGCTACTTCTCAACACCAAAGCGTAAGTTTATCATCGCGGATACTCCGGGACATATCCAGTATACTCGTAACATGGTAACCGGTGCATCCACGGCAAACGTGGCATTGATTCTTATCGATGCCAGAAACGGTGTCGTGGAGCAAACCAGAAGACACGCGATTATCGCATCCCTTCTTCAAATCCCTCACCTGGTTATCTGTATCAACAAAATGGATCTTGTTGATTACAGTGAGGAGCAATTTGAAAAAATCAAGGACCAGTTTACCGCTTTCGCATCCAAATTGGACGTAAATGATGTTCAGTTTATTCCTATTTCCGCTTTGAAAGGGGATAATGTGGTAGATAAATCCGAGAAAATGGATTGGTACGAGGGAACTACCCTTATGTACTACCTAGAGAATGTGCACATAGGTTCCGACCATAATCTCATCGATGTACGTTTCCCGGTTCAATACGTGGTCCGTCCTTACCGTGATGAATTCCATGACTACCGTGGATACGCGGGTAGAATCGGTGGTGGAATCATGAAGAAAGGTGATGAGGTTACCGTTTTACCTTCAGGATTTACCTCAAAAATTGCTAAAATCGATACGTATAATGGCGAAGTGGAAAAAGCTTTCGCGCCGATGTCCGTAACCATTTTATTAGAGGATGATATAGATATCAGCCGAGGTGATATGTTGGTACGAACCAACAATCAACCTGAGGTTGAGCAAGATGTAGAGTTAATGGTTTGTTGGTTCAATGAGAAACCACTTCAAAACCGTGGGAAGTATACGATCATGCATACATCCCAAGAGGCAAGGTGTATCATCAAGGATATCCAGTACAAATTAGATATCAATACACTGCACAGGAATATGGAGGATAAGGAAATCCGTATGAATGATATCGCCCGCGTAACCATTCGTACCACCAAGCCGCTTTTCTTTGATACGTATCGAAGAAATAGGATTACAGGGTCCGTTATCTTTATTGATGAAAATACCAACGAGACCGTTGGTGCGGGAATGATCATTTAATAAATTATACGTTGTTCTATACGGGAGGCGTCCTGTTCCTATACTGCAATTCTAAGAGTTCGTTCAGATTTCGCTTATCAAAATAAAAACAGTCAATTTTTGATTTTGATGAAGTGTTAAAAATCCCGTAGGTAATCGGGGTCCGTAGCGAATTTCAAGACAAAAAGAGGCGTTTTAGCCGAATGGATGAAATCTGTACGCTCTAAAAGTTACTTATGAAAACAGTTTTAATCACTGGGGCGGCAGGCTTCTTAGGCTCTCACTTATGTGATAAGTTTATCCGGGAAGGTTTCCGCGTAATAGGAATGGATAACCTAATTACGGGGTCCTTGGATAATATAAAACATCTCTTCCCGCTCAAGGAGTTCGAATATTATCATCACGATGTAAGTAAATTCGTTCACGTTCCTGGGAATTTGGATTACATCCTGCATTTTGCCTCGCCGGCTAGTCCTATTGATTATCTCCAAATGCCAATCCAAACCATGAAAGTAGGTTCTTTAGGAACCCATAACCTTCTTGGTTTGGCAAAAGCAAAGAAGGCAAGAATACTAGTAGCTTCCACTTCTGAAGTATACGGGGATCCTTTAGTACACCCGCAAAAGGAGGACTATTGGGGTAACGTGAATCCCATTGGACCAAGAGGTGTTTATGATGAGGCAAAAAGATTTCAAGAAGCCCTTACTATGGCGTACCATAATTTTCATGGTCTTGAAACAAGAATCGTCCGGATTTTTAATACCTACGGACCAAGGATGAGAGTAAATGACGGAAGGGTTTTACCCGCATTTTTCTCTCAGGCCATACGTGGGGAAGGACTCACCATTTTTGGGGATGGTTTACAAACTCGCTCGTTTTGTTATGTCGAGGATTTAGTGGAAGGAATTTACAGTCTATTATTTAGTGACTATCACCTTCCCGTGAATATTGGTAATCCGGATGAAATATCCATAAATGATTTCGGAAAGGAAATCTTGGATTTAGTAGCTAATCCTAAGGCTCGCTTAATTTACAAACCCTTGCCGGTGGATGACCCTAAAAAACGAAGACCTGATATCTCTTTAGCAAAGAAAGTCCTTGGTTGGGAACCTAAAATAAACCGAGCGGAAGGATTAAGAAGAACCTTTGAATACTTCAAGGAGGCAGTTTCCTGAAAAATATGATTATTGTTACGGGTGCTTACGGTTTTATCGGCAGTTGTACACTTGCCATGCTGCAAGAATCTTATGATTGGGAATTAGCAGGGGTTGATGATTTTTCCAAAACGGAAAAGGAACAAAATTTTTCACTCCTTGAAAACGTACGGAAGGTAGAACGCCGAGAGTTCTTTTCATGGCTTGAGGGAAAAGCGAATAGCATTAGAGCCATTGTTCATCTAGGGGCGAGAACGGATACGGTTGAGATGAATGATTCCGTATTTAAAAAATTAAACCTAGAGTTTTCCCAAAGGCTATGGAGCTTTTGCTCGGAGTTCAAGATTCCGTTAATATATGCTTCTTCTGCGGCCACTTATGGTGCCGGTGAATGCGGTTACGAGGATTCCCATGAAATCTTACCCGAATTAAAACCCCTTAATCCCTACGGACGGTCCAAGAATGATTTTGACATCTGGGCACTAAAGCAAGATGTAAGCCCACCAAGCTGGTACGGCTTGAAATTTTTCAACGTTTTTGGGCCTAATGAATACCATAAAGGGAGAATGGCATCCGTTATTTTTCACTTTTTTAAGCAGATAAAACAGAACGGATATGTTAAGCTTTTTAAATCCCATCGCCACGGAATTAAAGATGGTGAACAAAAACGGGATTTCATTTATGTCAAGGATATAATGACCGTTATTCAGTTTTTGTTGGAAAACCATAAAACCGTAGAGTCGGGGATTTATAACTTAGGGACGGGCAAAGCTTCTACGTATAACCAATTGGCGAAAAGTATTTTTAGCGCCATGAACCTAAGCCCCGATATCCGTTATATAGATACACCCAAGGATATCAGGGAATCATATCAGTATTATACTTGTGCTGAAATGCAAAAGTTAAGAAGTCAAGGTTTTATTGCTGATTTCCATTCACTGAATGATGCCGTGCATGATTATGTCTCCAATTATTTGGAGAATAATAATAAAGCGTTCAATGGCTAAGGATGAGATTTTGGTAATAGGTGATGCAATGCTGGATGTCTACTACGAAGGTACGGCGGACAGGCTTTCACCTGAAGCACCGGTTCCGGTAGTTCAAGTCCAAAACGTGCATTATGCCCCGGGTGGAGCCGCCAATGTTGCTAATAACATTAAATCACTCGGTTCCGATTGTTGTTTAGTTACTGTTTTAGGTAACGATCGAGAAGCCGATATCCTCGAAAACCTGCTGGAACAAAAAAGTGTCCGCTCGAAAGTATTTAGGGAACCGAATACTTTTACGACAATAAAAAGCCGGGTGGTTGCTAAAAGGCAACAAATCGTGCGGTTTGACCGAGATGGAGGAGGAGGAAATGAGGTAAAGTTCTTACCCTGGATAAAACAAGAACTTTCAGGATTTCAAGGAGGATTTATCGTTATTTCCGATTATGGGAAAGGAGTTACTTCTCCTGCATTATTGAACCAAATAATGGGAGTCGCCTCAAAAAAGGGAGCAAAAGTCCTAGTGGATCCCAAAGATGGGGATTGGGATAAGTACAAAGGCGCATACCTCATGAAACCCAATTTATCCGAATTGGAAAAAGCGGTAGGGCACACCATTCCTAATAAGAGCTCTGATATTGAAACAGCCTCAAGAAAAGCCTTGCTTAAGTGGGAGCTGGATTACATCCTAACGACAAGGGGGGAAAAAGGAATGTTACTGGTCTCGAAGGATAACGCCCATCCATTCGAAAACAACGCGCTCGATGTTTTCGATGTTTCAGGAGCGGGAGATACGGTATTGGCAACACTTGTCCATTTTCTGAGAAAAGGGAAATCCCTTTTGGAAAGCTGTAGTAAAGCCAACCGGGCAGGAGGTATTATCGTGTCCAAGTTCGGAACGGCTACCATTACCGAAAAAGAAATTATTACCTCCTAGGGAGGTATTGCCCATTTAGGAAATCAAAATAAACTTAGACTATCGTGTATAACGAATTGTTGGAGAAGAAGAAGAAGATTGCTGTCATTGGTTTGGGGTATGTTGGTCTTCCAATCGCCTTAGAATTCGCAAAGCAATTCAAAGTCATTGGTTTTGATATCAATGAGGAACGCGTAAAAATGATGCGGAATGGTGAGGATCCTTCCAAAGAATTGGATGCTTCAGCCTTTTACGGAACCGACATTGAATTTACGGCAGATCCCGAAGTCTTACGAACAGCCAATTTCTTTGTGGTTGCGGTACCCACTGATATCGATAAGCATAAGGTTCCTAACCTTACACCTCTTTTAAAAGCATCCGAAACCGTAGGACGCGCCATAAAAAAGGGGGATTATGTAGTCTATGAATCCACGGTTTATCCGGGTTGTACCGAGGAGGACTGTATTCCAATCGTAGAGGAAGTTTCAGGTCTAAAGATGGTCGATGATTTTTCGGTCGGATATTCTCCTGAAAGAATCAATCCGGGAGATAAGGTAAGAACCCTTACCACCATCCTTAAAATCGTTTCCGGGGATACGGAAGAATCCCTGAAGGAAATTTCGAAGGTATACGGAAAAATCATCACGGCGGGAATTTATGAGGCAGCATCCATTAAAGTGGCTGAGGCGGCAAAGGTGATTGAAAATACGCAGCGTGACCTCAATATTTCCTTAATGAATGAACTTTCCATCATCTTCGATAGGATGGGAATAGATACAAAAGAGGTTTTGGAAGCGGCAGGAACCAAATGGAATTTCCTGAAATTCTATCCAGGTCTAGTCGGAGGGCATTGTATAGGGGTAGACCCTTACTATTTGATGCATAAGGCAAAGAAATTAGGAATCGACCCTCAGGTTATCGCCGCAGGAAGACGAATCAATGACGCCATGCCTGCTTTCGTGTCAAAACGCCTTGCTCAAATGTTGATATCCAACGGAAAAAACCCAAGCAATTGCAAGGTCTTGGTTAAAGGGCTTACGTTCAAGGAAAACGTAGCGGATATCCGAAACTCGAAGGTTGTCGATCTTGTACGTGAGCTCATGGATTATTCCATTAATGTACATATTACGGATTATTGGGCTTCACCCAATGAGGTAGCACATGAATACAACCTAACATTGGTAGAGAATATCTCTGATGATTATGATGCTGTCATCGTGGCTGTAGCCCATGATGAATACAAGGTTCATGATGCTGGTTTCTACAAAGGTATTATGAAGGACGACCCGATTTTAATGGACTTGAAAGGAATCTATCCGAATATGGACGGAGTAAAAATATGGAGATTATAAGGTTTGAATTTCAAACCTTATAATCTCCATATTTTCATTTTATCGAATAAAAATTAGGGAATGAACGATATCCAAATGGTGGACTTGAAAAAACAATACCTCAATATTAAAGATGAGGTAGATGAAGCCGTTTTGGACTGTATATCCTCTACCAGATACATTGGTGGTCCCAAGGTAGAGGGGTTTAAAAGGGATTTGGAATCTTTTTTGGACGTTAAACATGTTATCCCGTGCGCCAACGGAACGGATGCTCTTCAAATAGCCTTGATGGCATTAGGGTTAAAACCGGGTGATGAAGTAATTGTTCCTTCTTTTACTTATGTAGCTACTGCGGAAGTTATAGCATTATTAAGGCTGAAGCCGATAATGGTGGACGTAGACCCGGACTCCTTTTGTATTACTCCTCAAATATTTGAATCCGCCATTAATCCAAAAGTGAAAGCGGTGGTTCCCGTACATCTTTTTGGGCAGTGCGCGGATATGGGAGGAATCATGGAAATTGCCTCGGCGCACGGAATCAAGGTCGTGGAGGATAACGCCCAAGCAATCGGGGCATATTTTACGGATTCCTCCGGTCAACGGAAAAGAGCGGGTACCATTGGCGATATAGGATGTACATCCTTTTTTCCTTCAAAGAACCTAGGCTGCTTTGGTGACGGGGGAGCCATGTTTACGAATGACGACGAACTCGCTACATCCCTTAAGATGATTGCGAACCACGGACAAGAAATAAAATATTATCATTCAGTCGTAGGTTGTAATTCCCGTCTGGATGCCATCCAAGCTGCGGTCTTAGGAATTAAACTTAAGCACCTTAAAAAATATTCGGAGGCACGCATAAGTGTTGCCGATTACTACGATGCCGCATTTAAGGATATTCAAGAACTTACTACGCCTTACAGGAGCCCGTTCTCCACTCACGTATTTCATCAATATACCCTAAAAGTAGCCGGAGGAAAAAGGGATGCTCTTCGCCAATTCCTTCAGGAAAAAGGAATCCCTTCCATGATATATTACCCGGTCCCGCTTTATAAGCAAAAAGCTTATGCACAATTTTTTAACGGAAATGAATTACCGGTAACCGAAGCGCTTTCGGATAGCGTTTTATCCTTACCAATCCATACGGAAATGGATGAGGATACCTTAGTGTATATTACAGGTGCGGTAAGGGATTTCTTTTCAGCTTAATTCCTCACCGGAAAGTTGGATATGGAAAAGCAAACAAGCTATTTCGCCCATGAAACAGCAGTTATCGATGAGGGCTGCAACATTGGCGCAGGAACTAAAATTTGGCATTTCAGCCATATTATGCCTGATTCCGTCCTAGGGGAAGGATGCAATATTGGACAAAACGTAGTGATTTCTCCGGGCGTGATTTTAGGAAAGAATGTAAAAGTCCAAAACAACGTATCCATCTACACGGGCGTAACCTGTGAGGACGATGTTTTCCTGGGACCATCAATGGTGTTTACCAATGTGATAAATCCGAGAAGCGCAATTAACCGAAGGGGGCAATTCCTAAAAACCAATGTAGGACAAGGTGCTAGTATTGGAGCCAATGCCACGATCGTTTGCGGAAACGATATCGGGGAATATGCTTTTGTAGGCGCCGGGGCAGTAATTACCAAAGATGTTTTGCCCTTTGCCTTAGTAGTGGGTAATCCTGCCAAGCAAATAGGATGGATGAGTCATCATGGGCATCGGCTTGATTTCGGTACGGATGGTAAAGCGACTTGCCCGGAATCCGGCAATGAATATCTACTTGAAAATAATCAAGTTATACCATTATAAAACCACTTAGGTAAGCGGTCAAGAATAATGATAAGCAGTAAAAAATAAATCATTGCTTATTAATTATTTTGAACGGTTATGTACTCTTAATATAATACCATGAATGTATTAATTACCGGAGGAGCCGGTTTCATAGGTTGCCATGTAGTTAGGTTGTTCGTTGAGAAATATCCTGAATACAGGATTTTTAACTTGGATAAGTTAACGTATTCAGGTAATCTTGAAAACGTAAAGGACCTTGAGGATTCCCCCAATTACACCTTCATAAAAGGTGATATTTCGGATCTTGAATTCGTTAGAGAAATATTCGAAAAGCATAAGTTTGATAAAGTCATTCACCTAGCGGCAGAATCCCATGTGGATCGTTCCATTTCGGACCCGTTGATTTTCGTAAAAACGAACGTAATGGGGACGGCTACTCTATTACAGGTCGCCAAGGAAAGCTGGAAAGGTAATTACGAAAACAAACTCTTTTATCATGTTTCCACGGATGAGGTATATGGTTCTTTGGAGTTAGGAGGGGATTTCTTTTATGAAACCACACCATACGATCCGCGTAGCCCGTACTCCGCTTCCAAAGCAAGCTCCGACCATATGGTAAGGGCTTGGGGGCACACATATAAAATGCCCATCATTTTATCGAATTGTTCCAATAATTACGGTGCTAACCAATTTCCTGAAAAGTTGATTCCGTTATTTATCAACAACATCGTAAATGGAAAGTCTTTACCCGTTTATGGTGAAGGTATAAATGTTAGGGACTGGCTTTGGGTAGAGGATCACGCTAGAGCAATTGACGTGATTTTCCATAATGGTAAACATTATGAAACGTACAACATCGGTGGACACAACGAGTGGAAAAATATTGACTTGATCAAAGTGTTGTGCAAGCTCGTTGATGCGAAAATCGGAAATGAACCGGGAACCTCTGAAAAACTCATTACATTCGTTAAGGATCGTGCGGGGCATGACCTTAGGTACGCCATTGACGCAAGCAAATTGGAAAACGAGTTGGGCTGGACACCTTCCCTTCAATTCGAGGAAGGACTATCCAAAACCATTGATTGGTACCTTGAAAACAAGGAATGGTTGGATAGCGTAACTTCCGGAGCCTACTTGGATTATTACACAAAACAATACGAAAGTTCTGAATCATGAAGGGAATAATTCTAGCAGGAGGCTCGGGAACTAGGCTTTATCCCATTACGAGGGCTATCTCAAAACAATTGATGCCCGTCTATGATAAACCCATGATTTATTATCCGCTTTCAATGCTATTGAACGCGGGTATCCGTGAAATCTTAATCATAACCACACCCCAAGATAGTGAGCAGTTCAAGCAACTTTTAGGGGACGGACAA
Source organism: Saprospiraceae bacterium (assembly GCA_020629475.1). Classification (GTDB taxonomy): domain Bacteria; phylum Bacteroidota; class Bacteroidia; order Chitinophagales; family Saprospiraceae; genus JAHDCE01. The sequence goes on along the minus strand of JAHDDF010000046.1, from coordinate 7,844 downwards.
GAATTAGGCTGCAAATTTGAGTATGCCGTTCAAGAAGTTCCCAACGGTTTAGCTCAAGCTTTTGTTATAGGGGAATCCTTTCTGAACGGAAGCCCGGCGGCTCTCATTCTAGGGGATAATATTTTCTACGGGGCAGGGCTTGGACCCTTACTTCGGGAAAGTGCCCAAGTTACGGACGGAGCCATTGTCTTCGCTTATCCCGTTTCCGATCCTGAAAGATACGGGGTAGTAGAATTTGATGAGAATAATTCGGTTTTATCCATTGAGGAAAAACCTGAAGTTCCTAAATCAAACTATGCTGTTCCCGGTTTATATTTTTATGATTCCGATGTGGTGGAAATAGCCAAAAGCATTGAACCTTCAGCCAGAGGGGAATATGAAATTACGGATGTCAATAGAAGATACTTGGAAAACGGAAAACTAAAGGTTGGCGTAATGAACCGGGGAACGGCTTGGTTAGATACGGGCACCTTTAACTCCCTAAGTGATGCATCGGAATTCGTAAGGGTAATCGAGCAAAGACAGGGGATGAAAATTGGTTGTATCGAAGAGGTGGCATATAGAATGGGCTTTATTGATGAAGCTCAACTTGAAAGAATAGCTACCCCTTTGATTAAAAGTGGTTACGGTCAATACTTGATCAACCTTATAAAGTAAATCCCCATATGGAGATCATAAAAACGGGGATTCCCGAAGTATTCTTAATTAAGCCTAGAGTATTCAAAGACGATAGGGGATACTTCTTTGAAAGCTACAATACCGCAGCGTTTGAAAAGCAAGTAGGTTTCCTTCCTGATTTTGTTCAGGATAATGAATCAAAATCAAGCTACGGGGTGCTAAGAGGTTTACATTATCAATTGGAACCTTTTGCGCAAGCCAAACTTGTAAGGGTCGTTCAAGGACGTGTTTTGGATGTCGCCGTAGATATCCGAAAGGGTTCACCCACATTCGGTCAGCATGTGAGTACCATCCTCTCTTCTGATCAAAAGGAACAATTGTTTATTCCAAGAGGATTCGCGCATGGATTCGTGGTATTATCCAAGGAAGCTGTTTTTTCTTATAAATGCGATAATTTTTATTCCTCGGAACACGAGGAATCCATACTATACAATGACCCGGACTTAAATATTAACTGGGGAATAGAAGCTGAACATATTAAAGTTTCCGAGAAAGATCTCAACGCACGAAGCTTTAAATCAGCTATCTACTAGTTATCCGGGTATTATAAATAACCCAAATTCTTTCCGATAAAAAGTTTGATATGAAAATCCTTAACATAGTTGGGGCTAGACCCAATTTCATGAAAATAGCCCCTCTGCACAGGGAATTTACTCGAAGGGAAGGTTTCGAGTCCAAAATCCTACACACGGGACAGCATTACGATGAAAAAATGAGTGATGTCTTTTTCAAGCAGTTGGGATTGCCGCACCCGGACTTTTATTTAGGGATAGGGGGAGGTTCCCATACCTACCAGAAAGCCCACGTAATGTTGAAATTCGAGGAGGTACTCAAGGAGGAAAACCCTGACCTCGTCTTGGTGGTAGGTGACGTAAATGCCACCGTAGCCACCACTTTAGTGGCTAAAAAAATGGGTTTTCCCGTGGCACACGTCGAAGCCGGCCTACGTTCAGGTGATAGAACGATGCCCGAGGAACTAAACCGTATCGTTACGGATTCCATCTCCGATTATTTATTTGTTACGGAGCAAAGCGGAATGATCAACCTAGCCAAGGAAGGAGTACCTGATGATAAGGTATTTTTCGTTGGAAACGTGATGGTTGACTCCTTGGTGCACTTTAGAAAAAAAGCGGCGGAGCAATCCATTTTGGAAGATATAGGTGTAGGAAAAGAGGAGTATATCCTAATGACGATGCACCGTCCGGCGAACGTGGATAACAGGGAGGGCTTAGAATCAATCCTTTCTATTATCGAGGACGCATGTAAGCATAAAAAGGTCGTTTTTGCCATTCACCCAAGAACCAAAAACAATCTTGAGAAATTTGCCTTAACCGATAGATTGAATGCTATTGAAGGACTTATTCCAATGGGACCGCTTGGTTACCTGCAGTTCTTAAAACTGATGGATAATGCCAGCGTAATTATTACGGATTCAGGAGGTATTCAAGAGGAAACAACCTTCTTGAAAGTACCTTGCCTCACTTTTAGGGATACAACGGAAAGACCATCCACGGTTGATATCGGGACTAACTTCCTAATGAAGGACCTGAACCCGGTTACCGTGTACAAGCAACTGAAGGATATCTTGGAAGGGAACGCTAAGCAAGGAGTTGTTCCTACTTATTGGGACGGAAATGCGGCATCCAGAATCGCAGACGTAATCGGAGAAGTATTTTCCAAGTAAATAGAGTCTTCCCCTGTCTCTTACGAAATACCCGCACCAATTTGGTTTGGATATAACCCGTTTGAGGCAGCATCCTCGGTTTTTAAATGTTGTACTACTATGACGGATGACCCAAAGCTTATCGAACTCCCTAAATTCCTGGACGAAAGAGGAAACCTTTCTTTTATCGAGGAATTGAGGCACGTACCCTTCGAGATAAAAAGAACCTATTGGATATATGATGTTCCGGGTGGTGAAAAACGCGGTGGACATGCTTATCGAGAACTGGAAGAGGTGATCATTGCCTTGTCCGGGAGTTTTGATGTGGTGTTGCATGACGGAACCCAAGAAAAAAGATTTTCCTTAAACCGTTCTTACAATGGTTTATATGTTCCCCGGATGATGTGGAGGGGACTAGAAAATTTTTCAACGAACTCCGTTGCACTGATCTTAGCCAGTGACGCTTACGATGAATTGGATTACATAAGGGATTTTGAATTATTCATTCAAGAAAAAAAAGGATAATGGCGATATCAGTATATGATTGTTCCGTTATAGAGCTTCCCAGAATCAAGAACCGGGCAGGGAATATTACCCCAATCCATTGTGAACGGGAAATCCCTTTTGATATCAAACGTATCTTTTATCTATACGATATTCCCGGAGGTGAAAGCAGGGGGGCACATGCCCATAAGGAGTGCCACCAGTTTTTGGTTGCCGCGAGCGGTTCCTTCGAGGTATTGTTGGATGATGGCGTAACCAAACGATTGGTACAACTTAATAGACCTTATCTCGGATTACATATCCCTCCCGGAATATGGGCATCGGAGATCAATTTTTCCTCAGGTTCCGTTTGTTTGGTTTTGGCATCTCATCCTTATGAAGAGGCTGACTACATTCGGGATTATCAAAATTTCATGGATTATGTACAAAATCCATCCACTATCTGATGTCCAAACCAAGGACATCGGTCAAGGAACTTCCGTGTGGCAATACGCCGTAATCCTCTCCGGTGCCAAAATCGGGGAGAACTGCAATATCAATTGTCATACGTTTATTGAAAACGATGTAGTACTTGGAAATAACGTTACGGTTAAATCCGGCATATATCTATGGGATGGTATCCGGATTGAAGATGATGTTTTCCTAGGGCCGAACGTAGTCTTTACCAACGATTTAAGACCACGTTCCAAGCGCCGTGTCGAATTCGGGAAGATAATAATCGGTAAAGGGGCATCCCTTGGTGCTAATACCACCGTTCTAACGGGGGTTACCATCGGGAAATACGCCATGTCGGGTACCGCCGCTAATATTACACGGGATGTTCCCGATTACGCGCTGGTTTACGGAAATCCTGCAAAAGTTATGGGTTGGGTCGATGAGGAAGGCGAAAAACTCAGCCCTTTGGAGGATAAGCGTTGGGTTTCTCCTAAAGGGGAAATTTTTAAAGAAGGCAATAACGGATTAATTAAGATTTCATGAAAATTCCATTCTTTTCCTTTGCGGAACGCAATCAAAAACTCAAGGCGGAAACACTTGCCGTTTTTGAGGAATTCTACGATAGTAATTGGTATGTCTTAGGAAAATTTACACAAAAATTTGAGAAAGAATTTGCCGATTATAACCAAGTAAAACATGCCGTTGGTGTGAGTACGGGGCTTGATGCGCTGCACTTATCCTTACTGGCTTTGGGTGTTGGGGACGGAGACGAGGTAGTCGTTCCGTCTAATACCTATATCGCTACGGTTTTGGCAATTTCCTTTGTTGGTGCCACACCTATTTTTGTTGAACCAAGATTGGAAACGGCTAATTTGAACCCGGAACTTTTGGAAGCGGCAATTACCGAAAAAACAAAAGCCATTATGCCGGTTCACCTGTACGGTCAAGCCTGTGAGATGGATGCTATTATGGAAATAGCCAACCGGCATAATCTCTTTGTGGTAGAGGATAATGCCCAAGCTCACGGAGCCAGGTATAACGGCAAGCTCACCGGTAGTTTCGGGCAGGCAAACGCGACTAGCTTCTATCCAACCAAGAATATTGGTGCACTAGGTGAAGCGGGTGCCGTTACCACGGATGATCCCGAGATAGCGGAAAAAATAAGCGTGTTTAGAAATTATGGTTCTCAAAAACGCTATTACAATAATGTAGTAGGATACAATATGAGAATTGATGAGTTCGAAGCGGCTTTCCTAGGGATATGTCTAAAACATATCGAATCATGGACCAAGGAACGAGAGGAGATGTTCAAATTATACAGTGAATGCCTAGCGGGTATAGAAGGAATTTCGCCTTTGAAAATAGCGGAAGGAGCTACCACGGTAAATCACTTGTATACGATAAGAACCCAAAGAAGGGATGAACTTCAAGCTTTCTTGAACGAAAAGGGAATCGGAACTAAAATCCATTACCCTGTACCTCCGCATTTGCAGGAATGTTATAAAAACTTAGGGTATTCAAAAGGCGATTTTCCCATCGCGGAGGAAATAGCCGAAACCACATTAAGTTTGCCTAATTTCATTGGAATCAAGGAAAGTGAAATTCATTACGTAGGGGAATGTATAAAGAGTTTTTTTAAGGAATCGTAATGGAAATCCCCGTAAATCTTTTTTTGCCCGGAGCCGCTAAATCCGGAACCAGTTCCTTGTTTGAACACTTGGTCGAGCATCCCGAAATTAACGGGTTGTGGGAAAAGGAACCTCATTTGTTTTCAAGGAACGAAAGGTTCGCTAACCTTAAAAATGATCTTCAAAATCACATTAGCGGCATAAGCGACACAGGAAAATTCCTTTGTGACGCAAGTACTTCTTACCTCCCCTCAAGGAAGGCTTTGGAGAGGATTAAATTGCATTGTGCATCCCCGAAGTTTATCCTGATTTTAAGGCATCCTATTTCTAGGATAGAATCCCATTATAATTGGTTAAGATCGCTGGGAATAGAGGAACGGGCATTTGATATTTCAATTTCCGAGGAAAAACCTTTCTCGGAGGAAAACCATATACACGGGGCATATAACAACTATGTGACTTTTAGTAAATACGGCGAACAGGTAAAGCATTTATTTGACCTATTCGGTAAAGAAAATTGCTTGATTCTGGAATTCGGGGAAATGGCTTCCGGAATGGAGCGGGTTCTTGAAAAATGTTTTACGTTCCTGGAGTTACCTTACGGGGAAATTGTAGACTTGGGTGCCAGTAATTCCACAAAGGAAATTAGGACGTATCCGGGATGGATGAAAAAGGCATATTCCATTATTCCTACAGGAATAAAAAAACGACTAAAATTTTCGGCTTTAAAGAAAAAAGTGGGGCAAAAAGAGGAAAAATATAAACTTTCCGAAAAGGATAAGAAAAACTTAACCGATAAACTCAAGGAGGATTTTATTCTTCAACGTGAGCTATTTCCTCAAGTATTCGAGAAATGGAATATTAAGCTTTGAGGGAATTAATCTCAGCCATACTAAAAACGGGTAGCTCGGGTGTCGCTTCCATTTTCTTTAATATTGTCGCTAATAAAATACTAGCGGTATTTTTAGGACCGATATATTTCGGAATCCTTACCGTTTTTAGACAATTACAACAAACCCTTGTCGGTTTTGCCACGTTTGGTGGAAAAACGGCAATAATAGAAGGAATTTCCTCTAAGAAAAACGAGGATGAACAACTGAGATACCAATCCGTAACGGTATTGGCTATCTTTTCTTTTACGGTAATAACCGTTATCGCATTTTGGATACTCGCCCCTAAACTCGCGGAAAGTTACTTGGATGATTCCTCTCCTGTAGCGGTTAGGAATATTAGGCTTATTTCTATTCCGCTTATTTCCAATGTGCTTTATTTTTTAATAAGTTCCATTTTAAATGGATACAGGGAAATAGGGAGAATTGCTTTATTAGCGGGTTTAGTGGCTTTAATGAATGCTACTGTTGCTTTCCCCTTAACGTTATTTTACCCTACGGAAAATTATTTTCCGCTCGTTATTTACCTTTTTGCAGGGAATTTTACCTCCTTTCTTTTAGGGGTTTATTTCTTGTGGTATAAACGCAAAAAACCATTTCTGACTTTTAAGCTGAAATGGAATGAGGAAACCAAGAAATACCTTTTTCACTTTTTATCATTTTCCGTTCTTATCGCTTTAGGGACGTTTATTTTGAACGGATATATATCTTGGATACAGGCTATCTTGGCGAAAAATAAAACCCTAGCTTATGCAGGTTTTTTTATGGTAGCTTGGACATTTAGCCCTAGGTATTTGAACTTGGTGTTGAACTCTTTCGGTACATATTATTTACCTACCCTCATAAAAAAGAAAACGACTGAAGAAAAAAATGAGCTAATCTGGAGCGTTCAACGCATTTCGCTAATTATGATTCTACCGCTCATCGTCGGGATGATGCTGTTCCGCGAAGAGGTGTTATTAATTCTTTATAGCGAAAAATACCTGACGGCATTAAGTGTGATTTCGGTTATGTTGGTCGGGGACTTTTTTAAAGTCATTTCATGGACCTTCGGGATTAATGTACTAGCCAATGCGGATACTAAGTTTTTCTTTTTAAAGGAATTTACCATTTCTTCCGTATTTATGGCAGGTAGTTATGTCTCTATCACCTATTTTGATAGATTCGATGGCATTGGGTATGCGTACTTGGTTATGTATGTATTAAATGCCTTGATATTGATAATATATTCCGTGAAAAAGTACGGTTATAAATTGAATAAAAGGGTTGCTACTACGGCTCTGTTTTCTTTAACCCTAATCAGTTTGACGTTTTTTGTATTTATTTTTTATGGAGCCTTAAACGGCTTTATTCCAAGGGTGATTTGGTTGGTTTTATCAGCTACGGTAGCTCTGACATTTATTAATTCCGACGAGCGGGCGAAAGCGATTGAGTTCGTTAGAAAAAAGATAAAGCGGTGAAAGTAGCCTTCTTTTATCCCAGCAGGAATATAGGCGGGGCACAGCTATTATTCGCAAGATTGGCGAAGCACTATATCTCGAATGGGGAGGCGGTAATCTTGGTGGATTATTCGGATGGTTTTATTCGTAATTACCTATCTGAAGTATCCGGTAATTATGAATTTTTACCCTATACGGACGGTGCCGTTATTTCGGTGCCGGAGGATGTTTTTCTGCTTCAGCACTTAAGTGGATTGCATACCTTAAGGAATAAGTTGAAATTGACGCCGGACTCCAAACTTATGTTTTGGTCCATTCATCCTAACAATGTTTTTGCCTTTTTTAAATTTACGTCCGTTTATACACGGGTTCCTATAGGTATTACCAAGTGGTTTTCATCCTTATTTGAAAGGGGCAGAAAAAAACGAATTGCACGGGCGCTTGACCTTTTGCATGAAAATAAGGGACTTTCATTTATGGATTTCCCGAATTTCCACCCGTCGTCAAGCCTAGGTCTACTTTCCGCGGAACCTTTGTATGTTCCTATTCCAATAGATGAAAAAGGACCGTTGTCCTCCGGGAGAGGGGATATTGCGGGTGGTCCCAT
>JAHDDF010000516.1 GCA_020629475.1 Saprospiraceae bacterium | reverse complement strand
TCGTTTGATATTAGATGGAGTACGCAAAGATTTTACGGTTAAACCTAAATCATAAAAGGTTTGTACCAAGGTTCGGATCTCTTTAAGTTTATCCTCTTGTAACAGTGCACCTACCTTACCTTTGTGAAACCGGATGTCCTTGGTCTTAACGTAAAGCAGTGCCACAAAAATATCGAAGGCAACGGGGTCTTTTAATAACTTGCCGAACACGGAGGTTTTGACCCAATTCTCCCCTTCCTCCCTTGATTGAAGCCCTGATTGTAATTCAGAGAGAAACGAAAAGCTTCCTTGAATATTTCTTACTTCCGATAATTCCGAATCTACGGCAAGTACGTAGGAATCATTTCCTAGATAATTTAAAATACTTACAGGGTCCGTTTCTTCTTGAATGTAAGTGGTAATTCGAAAAATATCACCCAAAGTATGCCGAACCAAAGGATCCTGAATCCGTTCCTCTTGTCGCATTACCCAATTCTCGGCGTTTACGGGCAAGGTTTCCATATCCCTGAGAAAAGACTCCCTCAGCACCTCGAAATAAGCCTTAAAGCGGAAAACTTCCTCATCCAAAGCATCTAAAGTCAAGGTGGCATTTGGGAAAATAAGCCGCATATCCTCTTGCTCCGTAACGGCGGTTTTAAATTCCCGAAGGAAAGCGGTATTCAATTCCTCCTTCATCCTTACGGCAAGGAAACGGGCAAGACCATCGGCAAGATTGGTTACGGACAAACCCGATGAAGTAGGCGCCGCAGCAGGTCCATTACCACTATTAAAAACACCCCCTGTCACTTCACTCGAAAACTCCTCAGGCACGGCTTCAAAAGGGGCAAAAATCAGCTTGGCGCCTTTTCTCTTATCTTCATGCAAGAAAGGATTATCCTCAAAATAACCCAGCCATTCATTCGCCGAACCAATATCCTCCCCTTCCGATAAATATTGTCCAAGAATTTCCGAAACTTCCGGATCGGCAACATTAATGACTCCGTCACTTGATAACGAGGAAAGTTTCAATGCATCATAAATAATTTGCCCCTTAAGGGTATAAAATGCCAAACCTATAAGTAGACATAGGAGGGATTTTTTCATTTCTCTTTGGTTTTTAATCGGACTGATTTGTTGTGTCCTAATATAATGAAGTAATTTTAAGAATCGAGTACGTTTAAAATAGAACCATGGAAAAGCTAGCCGGCTACGATGCCTACAGGAACAAGGAATTCGTAGAAAATTATGTTGAAAAAAACTTATCCAACTTAGCGAACGCGCATGTGGAACGACCTGGGATCATTCCATTGATTCCTGAAATTACTGCTGAAGATTCCGTACTGGATGCCGGCTGTGGAGGAGGGGTCATGAGCCGTTACATCGCTGAAAAAGGAGCGCGGGTTACAGGGATTGATTACAGCCCGGAAATGCTTGCCTACGCCAAAGAAAAAACAGAAAAAGAGGATGTTAAGTTCCTTATTCACGACTTAAATCAGCCTCTTCCTTTCCCCGAAAATTCATTTTCGGGAGTCTTTAGTTCCTTGGCGCTTCATTACGTTAAAGACTGGCAAAAACTCTTTGCGGAATTCCAAAGGGTCTTGCGCCCCGAAGGATGGGTAGTCTTCTCTTGCGGAAGCCCCGTAGCAGATCAGGTGGATTTCGGCGGAAACTATTACGATGTGGAATGGTACGATTGTATATGGCCTAGTTTCGGGGTAAACGTCTCCGCGTACAAAAGGCCCTTATCCGATATGTTCCGCGCTTTCCATAAAAATGGTTTCAGGGTAGAAGAATTGGTGGAACCCCGCCCGGACGAGAAGTTCAGGGAACAGTTTCCGAAATTCGACAAGTTTTACAAGGAACCTTGGGGAATTTGTTTTCGCTTAAAAAAGATTAGCGGGTAAGAACGATGTAATCCTTGATCAAGGTTTTAAGGAAGTGGATTTTGTCCCTAGGCTCCTGCCTTACGTCTAGTTTCAACATTAAATCCCTCACGAGTTGATTAATGACTTGCTTGTGCGCATCATTCCCGTATTGACGTGAACGTGCGATTACGGATTTAATCAACAACATATCCTCCTCGGAAAACTGGCGGATTTCCGGATAAAGTGGTTCGTAGTCCGCCAAGGAGTTAATTTTCAAAATATCCTCCAAGCGGAAACGAAGATTAAACTTCACCTTAATTACCGCGGTATTAGCGGCTAAATCCCCAAGACGTTGGCTTTTATCCGTTGAACTAATCAACATCGACCCAAGGATATAAACACTCAGTACGGAATCAATAAAGTGAAAAATGGCACGAAGTAAATAATCGCTGGGGGTGACCTCTTTACCATCTAGTCGAACCACCTTTATCCCTACGGATTTCTTTCCGATGCTCTGCCCGTCCATCAACAACTCCGAAAGGAAGTGATACATGATGTAGAGAAACAAGGGTAATAAACCGGCAATAATAGCGGCACGCTCGCCATTGTCCGAGGTTACCTCCTCGTTAAAGGCGGCAAGTAATAAAAGATACAAGACCAAACCAATACCGAAGATGACCATATAGTCGATCAACTGGGCTAGGAAGCGATCCCGCAATCCTGCCAATTCGTACTCGATGGTAACCTTTTGTGTGGTCGTAATTTCAATCGTTTTCATTAGGGTGTCCCTATTTAAGGTACAATTACGTCAAATGTAAGGAAGGATTTCCGAAATATCGACGAACGGGGCATCATCCCGGGCAAAAGCTTCAACTGAAGTTTTGGTAAG
>JAHDDF010000515.1 GCA_020629475.1 Saprospiraceae bacterium | reverse complement strand
GGGATTTGGCAACATCCTGACGGATACTACTGTATTGGGAAACGCTTTTCCCGAAGGTTTCACGAACGGCTACGCGCTTGCACATGAGTTCAAGAGCACGTTCGGCGGCTCCAATCAATCTCATGCAGTGATGAATTCTTCCCGGACCAAGACGACCTTGGGCAATCAAGAAACCACTACCCTCACCTACCAAAAGGTTATCGGCAGGTACACGCACGTCCTTGAGTTCTACCTCGGCATGTCCTTCCGGGGAATCCAAGTTACCGAACACGCGAAGCGGACGGATAACATTTACGCCCGGTGTATCCTTGGGCACTAGAATCATGGATTGTTGGATGTACCTATGCGCTGAAGGGTCCGTTTTTCCCATTACGATGAATACTTCACAATGCGGATTCATGGCGCCACTGGACCACCACTTCCTCCCGTTGATAACGTACTCATCGCCATCCTTGACGATTGAGGTTTCAATATTCGTGGCATCAGAGGAAGCTACTTCAGGCTCCGTCATTAAAAATGCGGAACGGATTTTTCCGTCCATCAAAGGCGTAAGCCAACGTTTTTGCTGGGCTTCGGTTCCGTATTTTGCCAGAACCTCCATATTCCCCGTATCCGGTGCGGAGCAGTTGAAAACCTCCGAGGACCAGACCACCCTACCCATTAGTGCGGCAAGGGGCGCATACTCCAAGTTCGTAAGACCCGGGCTAAAATCGCCGTAATCTTTGGGAAGAAAAAGATTCCATAAGCCCGCTCGCTTGGCTTGGTCTTTTAGATATTCTAAATCAGGATATACTTTCCAAGGATTGGCGTAAACAAACTCCGCGTATTCCTTCTCCCTAGGAAAAATGTGGGTTTGCATAAATTCGTCGATACGCTGTTGTAATTCAAGGGATTTCTGCGTGAATTCAAAGTTCATTTAAAGTGATTTGCCGAAGGACGATTGCTAAAATGAATAAATATTCACCTAAGATACGCAAAAATCTAGAATGAGCGGTAAAAAAGGCAGGGCGCTCCCCTCTTTTGGGTAAGCGCCCTGCCGGTTCGTCTAAAAACCTAATCCTAATCTCATAAGTGTGCGTGGCTGGATTTCGCTGCATGGCATAAGACAATTTCAAGGATGAACTTCCCCTTATAAATGTCCATGATGTCAAAACTTCCTATCTTGAGAGGGTGTGTCTCTTGCAACATTCTCCCCCCTAGAATGATTTAAACAAAGGAAACCACTTGGTACACCAATAAACATTCATGGAAATACGCATTGTATGAGGTTCTTGATTTCTTTTCTTCTTTTCTTTTCCTTCTGCTCGCTTCAAGCGCAAATCGCTACCATTTCCGATGAAATATACCTTCGGAACGAGGATGAGTTTCGAATCATCGGTCAGGTGGGTGAATATTTTTGGGTGATTAAAGACCAGCCGGAAGGTTCCAAGATTTTCGCTTATGATAAATACATGAAGTTGAAATACGAAAAGGAAGTCGCCGTACAAAAAAAGAGACATGATATAATAGGGACGGTGGCGAGAAAAGATTATTTCGGTTTGGTCTTAACCTATAAAAATAAGGGTGCCGCAAAGGTTGAATTCCACAAATTTGACGTAGCCGGTGATTTAGTTGATTCCTTAACGATAAAAGATTACGGTAGGAGGAATTTTGCGCCAAGACCTGAAGTGGTTCGTTCCAGGGATTATACCAAACTATGCGTTTTCTCTGATACGGAGGAGAACCTTATGGAGGCGACCGCTTTTGATATTGAAAAATTAGAGGTAATGTGGGACTCCGATATGAAAACTGGAGATTTATCATTACGGGAGGATTTATTTCAAATACTACTTGACCCTACCGGTACTTTCCATATGATTTTTAATAAGGATAATATTAAATCCAAACGGGAAACCAATCGGTTTATTATATTAGGAAATTCAAAATCAGGAAGAAGTACTATTGAAATTCCTTTTACGGATAAATTAATTTATGATGCATACTTTGACTACAACAAAAGTAACCAATCCATAAGTGCGGCAGGACTTTTTGACACAAAAAGAAATACACGTGCGACAGGTGCTTTTTATATTGATATTCCAACAAACAGACCTGACAATTATAAAATAAATTTCCATGAATTCGATATTGATTTTTTGAGCAAATTATCGGGCAAGGAAGTACAAGAAGGAGCCGCGCTTAGCGAGGTTTATGTTAATGACATTATCATGGGAAGTAACGGGAGCTTGGTCATGGTAGCGGAGCGGTATAAGAAAATCAGCCAGGCGTATGATCCTTCCTTCCCCCAATCCGTAAACGAAAGATACAAGGGCGGAAGGGCGGAATTTCACTACAATGACGTTGTAGTAATCGGCTTTGATAATGAAGGAGATATTCAATATAAGGACGTATTCTACAAGCGTCAATTTTCAAGGGACGACGGTGGTTTCATGTCCTCATTCTTTATCCGAAGAACACCTACTCAAGTAGCTTTCTTATATAATGACGAAATTAAATCCAAGGACAACGTAGTCGGGGAATACTCAATGGATCGGTTCGGGGAATCCGATAGACGTTCCGTTCTTGATACGCAGGGTTATGGTGTAAGATTATTATTTAAAGATGCAGTTCAGATTAATAATAATGAGATCATGGTACCTAGTATCAAACGGAAAAATTTGAAGTTCGTGAGGATAAAGTTTTAGGGAATTACGAATTACGAATTACGAATTACGAATTACGAATTACGAATTACGAATT
>JAHDDF010000514.1 GCA_020629475.1 Saprospiraceae bacterium | reverse complement strand
AAATGGAAGAGAAAATCATACAATACATCATCCAAGAACTCCACAGCGGAAGAACCGATCTGGAAATCCATCCCGAAGACGATCTCCTAGGAAGCGGACTAGTCGAGTCCATGGGTATGATGCGCCTCATCCAATACATCGAGGAAGAATACGATTTCCGCGTAGGACCCCAAGACATGACCATCGAGAATTTTATAACCGTGGAAGCCATGGTTTCCTATGTCAAAAGGATTAAACAAATCGCCTAATGAATAACGGCGGACCACATATTACCCTTCCTTTAACCCAAAGCCAAACCATGATGTGGGCAGGGCAAAAACTCAGCCCTGATTCCCCCATGTACAACATGGCATTGGTCTTCCGGATTCCTGCCAAGGATTTCGATGAATCGGCTTTCCTGCAAGCACATCGGATTTTGGTGGAAAAAACGGATGCCATGCGTACCGTTTTTCTGGAAGAAGACGGAAATCCCGTCCAAAAAATCCTTGGGAAAATGCCTCATGGGTTTACCGTTTTGGATTTGAATGAAAAGGAGGACTCAGAAGAAAATATTCACCGACTTTTCAAGGAACGAACCGCCCAAGTTCTGGATATTTCCGTTTGCTGTTTTGATTCGCTTTTGGTGAAAAGAGGAGCAGGGCAAGATTATTATTGGTACTTCAACCAACATCACCTCATTACTGATGCTTGGGCAACGACGGAGCAATACAAGGCACTTGTCCAAATATATACGCGGATTATAAACAGAAAAAATCCCGATTTAGAAGTACCTCCCTTCAAGGATTATGTTTTATATGAAGGGGAACAACGGCAGAATACCCAAACGAGCAAGGCGGCTGAATATTGGAAAAGTAAATTGAAGGATTTACCCCTTCCACCAAAATTCTTCGGGCGAAATAATTTCGAAGGAAAAACGGAAGCACCTCGTTTGGAAGTTTTTCTTTCCAAGGAGGAAGCCGATAAAATCAGGGAATTGGTTCAAGCACCTGAGTTACGTTCCTGGACTACCGATTTATCATTGTTTTGCGTTTTCTCTACCGTCTTGGTCACCTATTTACACCGCATTTCCGACCAAGAAAAAATCACCTTCGGGACACCTGCCCACAACCGTACCACACAAGCTTTTAAGAAAACACCCGGTCCATTTATAGAGCTATTTCCCGTTTCCGCTGAAATATCGGAGGAGGATACTTTCGTATCCGTTTACCAAAAGGTGAGAACGGAGGTCATGGAATTCCTTCGCTACGCAAAAACGGGCAGTAGCTCACCTGAATTGGGTAGGCGTTTTAATGTGGTATTGAATTATATCAATGCCTCCTTTTCCGATTTCGCGGGTACCGACATGAGCAGTGAGTGGGTTCATTCCGGTCATGTGGATCCCAATCATTTCCTTCGTTTACAGGTAACGGATTGGGACGGAAACGGCTCCATCCGCCTAGGTTTTGATTTGAACAAGGAGATTTTTAATGAGACGCAAAGGGAGGAAGTGCCCAAGCAATTCATACGCTTACTTGAGGGCTTTTTGGAAGAAAAAAATCAAGAGGTTCTACAAATACCCCTTTCGGAAAAACCCGTAAATATACCTGAAACGGAAAGTGATTTTCACTTCAATGAAAAGGCAAACGTCCTTGATTTTTGGAATCAACAAGTCAAGGAAAATCCAAGCGCAACGGCGCTTCAATACAAGGAGCAAACCTTAAGTTATTCGGAAACGGAGCGTCATGCGAATCAACTTTCCGCGTATCTAAAAAATAATGGTTTACAAAAAGGCGATAGGGTAGCCGTACTCCTCAATCGTTCCCCTGAATTCATGATTAGCCTTTTGGCAATCCTCAAGGCGGGCGCCGTTTTCATCCCCATTCCGAGTAACCATCCAAGAGGCAGGATTTTATCCTTGATCCAAGAAGCGAGTCCCGCATTCGTGATCAGTAATTCCGTCATCGTTTCCAAGTTGGGAACCACGGTGGATAAGCTCATTCAATTGGATAAGGAAGCGGCATTTATTTCCGCTTGTCCTACGGATTCAAGTGAAACTAAAATCCAAGGGGATGATCTGGCTTACATCCTATTTACCTCCGGCTCTACCGGAAAACCGAAGGGTGTAATGATTGGGCATCGTGCCTTATCTCATTATATACAGTGGGCGACAAGTATGTATGCACCCGGCTTTACACCGATAATGCCCCTGTTTACTTCCGTAGGTTTTGACCTCACCATTACCTCCATGTTCCTGCCTTTGACCCAAGGGGGAACCTTGGTCTGCTATCCCGAAGCCCAAGACGGACCCGACTTAGCCTTGTTGGATGTGATGAAGGAAAACAGGGTAAATCTAGTGAAGTTAACGCCCTCTCACTTGACCCTTTTACAAGGAAAATCCTTTCCGGATTCTAGAATAAAAGCGCTTGTCGTCGGTGGTGAAAATTTCAAGACCGACCTTGCCAAATACGCTTATCATAACATTGGTTCCCATCCAAATATTTACAATGAATACGGTCCAACGGAAGCTACGGTTGGCTGCGTGGTTCATTTGTATAATGAAGAAAAAGACGGAGCACTTCCGTCCGTTCCTATCGGCATTGCCAAACATGGCGTAAAAGCCCTTATCCTTGATAAATTCCTCAACGCGGTTCCTGAAGGCGTAACCGGCGAATTATACATTGGCGGCGAAGGGCTAGCCAAAGGGTACTGGCAAGAGGAGGATATGAGCAGGGAGAAATTCATCTTGTCTCCTTTTGAAAACGGGATGCT
>JAHDDF010000045.1 GCA_020629475.1 Saprospiraceae bacterium | reverse complement strand
TACACCCATGCCAACCCTCCGTCCCGCTCAAGAAAAAGACCTTCCGGAAATCGTAGAATTATGTGCCCTGCACGCGGAATACGAACGTTCCGGTTTTTCCTCCGAAGGAAATGTGGAAAGACTTCAAGCAGCGCTTTTCTCGTCTTCACCTGATATCTTCTGTTGGGTGGCGGAAGATGAAGGCAAACTCCTTGGATACGCTACCTATATGAAACAGTATTCCACATGGGATGCCTTCCATTATTTATACTTGGATTGCTTGTTTTTGAGGGAGGAAGCTAGAGGTAAAAAATTAGGGGAGCAATTTATGCTCTTGCTTAAGGAAGAGGCACAAAAAATGAATTGCTCCGTTATCCAATGGCAGACGCCTGATTTTAATGTAAGAGCCATGAAATTTTACGATAGGATGGGTGCTTATTCAAAAACGAAGGCACGTTACTTTTGGGAAGTGTGAGGGGGGATGAAAAATTAATAATGAGGAATTAATAATGTTAAAAAAGATATTCATTTTCGCTTTGCTTGCTTTTTCCTTCACCTTTTGCCAAGCACAAGGAATTGCGGATGATTTATCGTTACAAATCCAACTCGGCGGTAAACAAACCTATAATCCGGTAGATTCCACCTTCTCCGTTCCTCTTGTTGTTTCCTTGGAAAATACCGGAGAAGATACCATGTACGTATTGCAATACGAATGCTGGACGGATGCCTTTTTCTCCTTGGATTCAAATGATTATAAAATCAATAGTGAATTCCCGAATTGTTATAGTATTTATGAAGTAATGATGGAAATGGCGCCGGGAGAAAAGTATTGTTGCTTCTTGGAAATAAGCCCAAGAGATGCATCCAAAAAACATCCTAGGTTTTTAGGTAATATCATAATGGAAATGGATGTTATTGCTTTTGAGGAAAGAGTGGGATATGAGCAGGTAAACGAGGCTTTGTTGAAATTTAAAAACAAGGAAATGACTTACCCTAAGATTTATTCCAATGAATTAGATATTTCCAATGCGAGTTACTTGGGTTGGCATAAGGATAGTGAAAAAGTGAATCCCGATAAGGATCGAGAGTGAATGGTTAAAGAACGGCTTTGACCGTGGATTTTATATTGTTAAAAACGAATGAATCTCCTTGCTTTTTTCCTAGGAGAATTTTCCCGATAGGCGAAGCAGCGGAAATACAGAAATAAGTCCCTTCCTCTAATTTTACCCTTCCTAATCCTATTGAAATAAAGTAAACGCCTTTGTCCGTTTGCACCAAGGAACCGTTTTGGATATTCTCCTTGGTATTTTCAATATCTAATATTTTTAATTGCGCTTCCGAAACATGGGCTTGCGCCAATTGACCACGGCATTTATCCGCCTCGATTTGCGCCATCGCACGCCCCGTTTCGTATTTATCGCCGGCGCTGCTCTTGGTTTCATTATTCCGTGATTCCTCGATGGAACGCAAACGTTCCTCCAATACCCCAATCCTCTCCTGAACCGAGTCCGTACAATACAAAAAAAGCTTCCTCTTTATTTCAATATTAAACTTCAATCCAAATCATTTTTCATTATTAATTCCTCATTCTTCATTAAAATATGGAGTGCTCCGTTTCCGTAGTAAACTGCTCTAAAAACCGGACACCGCGCCAAGAATTCCCCTTGGTATTTAATTTAGGACTCCAAACGGAAATACTGTACCTGCCGGGATGTACCGCCACGATGCCGCCGCCTACGCCGCTCTTTCCGGGAAGCCCTACACGATAAGCGAATTCACCTGCTTCATCATAGAAACCACAAGTTTGCATAATGGCATTCATCCGGCGGGTTTGGGTGCGGGTAAGGACACGTTGTCCGTCGTACACTTTTTCGCCGTCATTGGCAAGGAAAGAAAAGGCTTGGGATAATTCCAGGCACGACATTTTTATGGAGCACATCTTGAAATAAAAATCAAGAACCCGTTCCGTTTCATGTTCGATGTTCCCGAAGGATTTCATCAAGCTAACTAAGGATGCGTTCCGGAAACCCGTGGTTTTCTCGGATTCAAAAATGGTCTCGCAATAATTGATATCCGGCTCATCCGCCAAGTCCCGTATAAAAGAGAGTAGCTCCTCCTCCGGGTTTTCATATATGCCGAGCAGTACATCACAAACCACGATGGCACCTGAATTCATAAGCGGATTCCTAGGGATTCCCTTTTCGAATTCCAATTGCACCAAGGAATTAAAAGGCGTCCCCGAAGGTTCGACACCCACTCGATTCCACAACTCCCGCCCAATGGCTTTGTATGCCAAACACAAGGAGAAAACCTTAGAGATACTTTGAATGGAGAACCGTTCGCGACTATCACCCACTTCAACGCCAAGGTTGTCCGTATTGGTTAATTGTATCCCGAATTTCTCGGCATCGACATTCGCTAGTTCAGGTATGTAAGAGGCAATTTCACCACCGTTTTCCTGTTCCTTAATCTCCCTGTAAATGCTCTTGATGATGCGCGGATAGTTCATGACCTCCGTTTGTGTTATTGGTTGCAGATTCTAACCTTTACGAGAACCCCGTAATGGTCCGCCAAATCTATGATTTCCCCCTTGTAATTTTTCGTCGGACGAAGAATATTTTGCTTGATGACGGTAGTTTTTGTTCCACGGTCATTCAAAAAGATATAATCAATTCTTGAGCCACGATCGCCTTTCCCGGGATTCCAAGAGTTTCTTCCGTCCGCGGTCCAGCGGCGTTCCTCGTCTACAGGGAAATCCTTTACGTCCAGCGTTTTCAACATGTAGTTGTATTTGTCCTCGTTCTTGTCTGAGGTGTTCATGTCTCCCGCTACAAAAACCGGGATGTTTTCTTCCGTATTCCTGTCAAGAAGTGTTCTTATATCCGCGAACTGCATACTCCTATGCATGATGGATGCTTGCCCGCCTCCCGCTTGTAAATGCGTGCCGGCAACTTGGAATTTTACGCCTTCGTAATTTCCTTCCACTAGGGTGCAGCCCTTTGCCGCCATGCGGTCCTCGATAACGCCTTTTTTGTAAATGACATGATCTTTATAAGTAATAGGAACCTTACTCATAAATAAAATACCGTTACTCGTAAATCGCCCGAATTTGGTTTTCGTATTTACGATATAAGGGTATTCGGATTTTAATTTTCTTTTTAATTTCCGTTTTATTTTCCTGTCAAAAACCTCTTGAAAAACGATGATGTCAAAATCTTGTTCTTTGCAATATTCCACTATCCAAGGCGTGCGCGTTTTTTGTTTTTTTCTTAAATGCTTTGAAAATATTTGAAGACTCGTAGGAAGCATCTGTATGTTCCAAGAAACGATTTTAATTTCCGTTACCGGAGGGTTTTTATCCTGGGCAAGAATTAGACTTGATATTGAAATAAGGAGGATGGTTAGGAGGTGTTTCATTTAGCTAGGAATTAATGACAAATGACAAATGACAAATGACAAGTGGCAAGTGGCAAGTGGCAAATGACGGATTTTTGTTTGTATTAAAATAAGAAGTAATTTTCTAACGTCTAACGTCTAACGTCTAACGTCTAACGTCTTTCACCTTCAAAACCGACTGCCGTTCCTGATTCAAATGTAACTGCAAAACATCCGGTCTGGAATAATGTCCGGAAGGGTCGAAATTTTGACGTTCTTCATATACTCGGTTGATATCTATTTCACCGTAGAAAACACCTTCCTTGTTAACGATGGGTTTAACAATCCAAGAACCATCCGGTGCGGCGATGCAAGAACCGCCGTCCGCTAGGGTTTTGGGTGCGTTTTCAAGGATGAGATCCAAGTGTGGCGTGTCCTTCGGGAAATCGGATTTACGCATGAGGCTAGAAACGGAAACGGCGTAAGACCTTGATTCCTTGGCAATAAATGGCGTGATGTCCTCCGTGTTGCTAATAGAGCCGGGCCATACGGCAATGTGAAGGTTTTCCCCTTGGGCGTACATGGCGGCACGCGTGAGCGGCATCCAATTTTCCCAACAATTTAAACCACCGACTGTAAAGGTTTCCAAGGCGTGAACGCGAAGCCCGTTTCCGTCACCGGGGCTCCAAGTTAAACGCTCCTCGTAGGTCGGGCGGAGTTTGCGGTGTACGGATTTTATCTCTCCTTCTTTATTGATATAAACCAAGGAGCAATACAAGGAGTGGTTGCCTCGGTTAGTGGCTCTTTCAATACATCCCAAGTAAACGGCTATTTGTTTTTCTTTTGCAATAAGGCAAATGGAATCAATATCTCCGTCTTCAATATTAACCGCGTTTTTTAGATAGTGCGCATGTATCTCTTTTTGCGTTTTGGAATTGAAATTAGAGCCATGCGTCAAGGATAACCAAAACGGATAACCCGGTAAAAATCCTTCCCCGAAAACAATTAAATCCGCTTGGCTTTTTGCCGCTTCCTTAATGGCTTTTTTTGCCTTCTTTAAGGTCGCGTTTTTATTCAACCAAACGGGCGCTAATTGCGCCAAAGCTATTTTTAATTGTTCTTTCATCTTATTTTAATTTTAAATAAGGATTGCTTCAGTCTCCTGACTGAAGCAGCAGCTAAAAATGCACCCCACCACAACAATGCTTAAACTTCTCCCCGCTACCACAAGGGCAAGGATCATTCCGTCCGATTTCCGTCTTGGATTTCTTGAGTACCCTACCGTCCATGTCTTGATCAAAAACCTCTTCCAGAATGGCGTACAATTCAGGATGTTTTTTTGCCAATAATTTGGGACGTTCAAAAAAGTATTCACTGATAACCGCAAAGAATTCTATTCGACTTGTACCGCCGTAAGGACGGATATCTGAATCGTCCTCACGAATTTCCTTGATTTTTTCATCAATGAGTTGAATCCAAGGAATGGCGTAAGGCTTATCAAGTAATAGAGCAGGAACACCATCAATACTTCCGTCCGCCTTGTCAATCAAATGGACGAACTCATGGATGGCGGTATTTTTCTTATCGTTATTAATATCAAAACCCGCATGAAGCGCGGTTTTGGAAAGAATCATTTTGCCGTTCATATAACCCGTTCCCACCATGCCCATGATATTGCGGTTCTCACCTTCCGTTTCAAAATCCAAATTGAAATGACCGGGGTAAAGTAGGACTTCATAAAGGTTGGTATACCACCAATCCGGAAACCCGAAAATAGGAATGACCCCGCTTGAAGCAATCATGATGCGGTCCTCATCCGTCACCTCGGTTTGGATACCCGTTATCCTATAATTCAAGAGGAATTCATGCACCTTGTATTCAAACCTATCCTTATCCGCTTGGGATAACCCGGCATAAAATGGGATGTTATGTTCCAATAGGAATCGCCATTTTTTAGGGAAGGGTTCCTTGGGAATTTTATGCTTGTGTTTCCCTTGTTCCCTTCGGATAATGAGAATAACGGCGGTAAATATGACCAAGATGGAAATAGTGGGCAACATGTATAAGGCAGGTTTGCTCGATAAAGTTAGTCCAAAAGGCTTGGCTTTTATCCGTGAATTCCGTTTTTTCGGAAGATGAAGATATTGCAACGACTTTCCCGCCCCTTTGTGGTGTTCGTAGAGCGGTTTTATCCTGACCCCTTCGTATTCGTCATTATTTTGACTTTCCTCTCCTTCGGATTGGTATTCGCCTTTACGGATACTTCCGCCTTGGAAGCCGTTGAATTTTGGGGCAATGGGCTAGGTGATCTTCTAGGATTCATGGGCGCCTTAAGTATAACCCTGATTACGGCACATGCCCTAGCGCATACGGATGCTGTCGGGAAAATGCTCAAAGCCTTAGCACGGATACCCAAGACCGAAGTTCAAGCCTACGTTATGGTGGTCTTGATTTCTGGGGTAAGTAATTTGCTGGCTTGGTCACTAGGATTGGTAGTGGGGGCTATTATCGCCCGCGAAGTTGCCATTCAAGGCGATAAGAAAAACTTGAATATCCATTATCCCCTCTTGGTGGCGAGTGCATATGCGGGATTCGTGATATGGCATATGGGCTACTCGGGTTCATCCGCTTTGTTTATGGCAACGGAAAGTGAAGCCGCCAAATTCGGTGAGGCGGTAATACCGGTAACCGAAACCATTTTTACATCTTGGAATATGATTTTGGCGGGGATAACCTTATTGGCGATAGCCGTAGTTTGCCCATTATTGCGACCTTCCAAGGAGGAAACCATCCGTATCAAGGCGGATACCTTGGAACGTGCCAGGTTTTCGGAGGAAACCTTTAGCGAAAACCATCCTAAGACCCTAGGGGATTACTTGGATAATAATCGTTGGTTGATCATTGCCTTAGGGGCATTAGTGGCGGGTTATGTGGCAATTTGGTTTTGGGAGGAAGGCTTCAAGCTCAGTTTGAATATCGTCAACTGGACTTTCTTAGCGGCGGGGATGCTACTTGCTCGTTCTCCGAAGCATTACTTGGAATTGGTAGGGAACGCAAGCAAGTTGGTAGGACCCATTTTATTACAATTCCCTTTTTATGCCGGCTTGATGGGCTTGTTCAAGGGAAGCGGATTAGCCGCAATGGTTTCAGGCGGTTTTGCCCAAGTGGCAACGGCAAATACCTTGTCCTTTTGGGCATTCCTATCCGCGGGAATCGTGAATATGTTCGTTCCTTCCGGCGGAGGGCAATGGGCGGTGCAGGGGCCCATTTTCTTGGATGCCGCTGAAAAATTAGGAACGGATAAATCCTTGATCGTAATGGGTATTTCCTACGGCGATCAGTGGACCAATATGATACAGCCCTTTTGGACCATTCCGCTCCTTGCCATAGCAGGTTTGGATATGCGGAAAATCATGGGCTATACCTTCGTGGTTTTGGTAATAACCTTCTTTACCCTAGGCGGAGGGCTTTTAGTCCTTGGCTCAGGAGGCTAATACATTGGTCTTAAGACGGAAACCTACACCGTGGATATTCTCGATTTTTAGGTTCTCGTCAGCTCTAAGGTATTTTCTTAGGCGGGAAATGAAAACGTCCAAGCTGCGTCCCATGAAGTAATCATCTTCACCCCAGATTTCGGTTAGGATGAAAGAACGTTTCAGTACCTCGTCTTGGTGGGATGCGAACATTTTTAAAAGATCCGCTTCGCGTTGGGTTAAGGTCCTAGGATCCGCTCCTGAGCCGGTAAGCTTCAAGTTGGCGTGATCGAATTCGTAATTCCCGATTCTAAATGCGGTTGCTTCCACTTCTTGCGTAATTTTACTTCTTCTTAGGAAAATCTCGATTTTGAGGATGAGTTCCTCAATGCTGAAGGGCTTGGTAATGTAGTCGTCGCCACCGATTTTCAATCCCTTGATTTTATCCTCTTTCAAGGATTTGGCGGTGAGGAAAATGATGGGGACGTTCTTGTCGTATTTCCTGATTTCCTCCGCTATCGTGAAACCGTCGGTTTCAGGAAGCATGACATCCAGGATGCATAAATCGTATTCCCCTTTTTTAGCCTCGATAAGAGCCGTATTGCCGTCCATACAATGGGTGACGGCATAGCCTTGTAGTTCAAGATTGTCTTTGGTAACGAAACTTAAGCTTTCATCATCCTCAACATAAAGGAGTTGTGCTTTTTTTTCTTTTATCACGGCTGTTGGTGTTGGTTTTTTGAACAGAATCATTGCTTTCTCGACATTATGACGCAAATAGTAGTGCCTTGGTCAGCTTCTGAATCAATTTTTATTTTCCAATCGTGTGATTCTACGATGTTTTTTACGTAAAAAAGCCCTAATCCGAAGCCTTTGACATTGTGTACATTTCCCGTAGGAACCCTGTAAAACTTATCAAAAACCCGGCTTAGGTGCTCCTTGGGGATACCTATTCCCTTGTCCTTGATAAATAATTTAATTTTTTTCTCATCGACTACCGTTTCGATGCTGATTTCGGGTTTTCCCTTGCAATATTTGATGGAATTATCAATCATATTGTAAAGAATATTGCTCAGGTGGAGGCGGTCCGCCATGACTACCGGGTTTTCCTTGGTCAGGATGGTTGAAATGGTTCCTTGAAGCTTTTGGGTTTTTAATTCCGAGGAGTTTACGATGTCCTCCAAAAGTTCATTCAGGTCTACTTTTTCTTTTTTAAGCTCAAGCGTGTTTTGCTCCATTTTTGCGATTTGGAGTACTTTTTCCACTTGGTTGTTCAAGCGTTGGTTTTGCTCCTTGATGATGCCCGCGTACCGGGAGAGGCGCGGATTTTCCTTGATGCCTTGGTCGCTCAGGAAGACGTCCGCGGAAATTTTAATGGTAGAAATGGGTGTCTTGAATTCATGGGTCATATTATTGATGAATTCCTTTTGCATATCGGACAAGCGCTTCTGCTTCATGATAACGAACATGGAATACACGAAAAAGAAGATGGCAAGAAGCAGGATGGCTGAAAAAATAATCGAGAATTGCATCCGGTTCGCCAACTGGCTTTGCATGCCTAAAAACCGGACGGAGAAATAATTGAGATAGTCTTTGTCTTCGGGAAGACTGGCGGTAGGTTGTTCGTTCTTCGGGTTTTCGGAGAAGGAGCAAAAATCCCCGTAAGTCATTTCGCCACTTTCACAATCATGGACGCCGTACTCGAAATCCATGGTCATGTCCTGATCCGCAAGTTGTTGAAAAAGAAAGTATTCCAACCAATCCTTTTGGATAACGTTGTCGTAGTTTACGATATAGGAATTGGTGCTTTTTTGAATGATTAGCCCCTTGTATTGAAGATCGACGGAATCTTGGCGCGCCATATCCTCTGCCGTCTTAAGAAGGGCAATCCGTATGGTTCTATCAAAATCCTCCTGTTGGGTATTCCAAAGGCTCATGACCCAATAGGACTGCACGGCAATGATACCGATGATGGCTAAGGTTCCTAGGAGAATGACTTGTCTTATCGTAGAATCGCTCATGGTTTTCTGTGAGATTCACGGTAAGATAAGTGTTAATATTCCTCGATGCACCCGCTTAACAGGTCGTTTGGATTTCGGGAAATAAAAAAACGGCAACCCATCCATTGATGTGGCTGCCGCGTTAGCAAGCTCAATTAAGAGCTATACCCCCCCTTTCTTTAATCGAAATTGGTTTTCTACGTCTATTTAGTGTGCCTGGAAAGCGGGGAGGTTATAATGAATACAAAACGTTATTATTCCTCTTTAAGAGCCACACGATACTCGTTGGTGTCGTGCCCGTTGGAATGGTAGTAATTGTAGTCGCGTACCATCCGGTCCATGTTCTTGAATTCGAAATCCTTCTTGCCTACACGGGTACGTAGAGCCCAATAATCCTTGAATACGGAAGTGGTTTTTGCTTTGTATCCCTCTTCGTTGATAATGGTCGTTTTCTTGGTTTTCTTATCCACGATATAGAAGGAGTACTTGTATGGTTTTGCTACGTTGGTTCTTACCTCCACGTAAAAGCAGAATAGGTCGTAAGCGCCTCCGGTAACTTCGCGTTCCATGAATACGGTAGTCGGACCGAACATTCTGGAAGGACGCTCGGCTTCCATGGTGAAGTATTCAACCCAACGGGTTTTCTTCTTTCCGGCGCAATCCGTATATGGCTCCTCATAAGCGAATCCTTTTAATTGGGTAGGTTTGTAAACTACTTTTTTTCCTGAACCCTTCTTGATGAAGTTAACCTTGATTTGGTTATCCGCCCAGTCGCCGGCGAGAATGGTTCCCTCGATTTTTTTGCCTTGGTTATCCAAAAGGTATCCTTTTAAACGTTGTCCTTTTTTAACCTGTGCATCAGCGGTAAAAGCAAAAGCAAACATTCCGAGAAGTAGTAGGAGTGAGAATTTTTTCATGAGTAATCGGCTTTTATTTCTATGATTATGTTGAAGCCAATTTGCAGGAACCCGGAAGTGTTGTTTTAAAAAAAAATGCAATTTTGTGACCTGTAAAAAATGGGTGTATATATGTGTTTTGCATTGATTTACAGGGTTTTGGTTTTTGTTAATTTGCTAAAAAAGTTTAAAATTTTTGCCGTTTTTTATATGTTTTTACCCGTTTTACTTTTAGATTTTAGGAGTTTTTTATGTTAATAAGGAACGCCCTAGGGAAATCTAATCCCTAGGGCGTTTACATTTTTGCCGGTGTGTATTGTTAATCTTCTATATCAACGCCTAGCTTATCGGAGAATTTCCGGGCTAGTGCCCTTTGCTTATTGTCAAGGTCTATTTTCCGCCCTTGAATGAAAGCGTGCGACAATTTGGATGTACGCATATCCAGGACATCCCCTTCCGCAATAAATAGGGTTGCGTCCTTGCCGGTTTCCAAGGAGCCGCATTGTTTGTCGATGCCCATTACCTTGGCAGCATTCAGGCTTAAACCCTTAATAGCTGCTTCATAATCTAAGCCATAGGAAACGGCTTGGCCGGCTTGGAACGCCAAATTCCTTTGTTCCCAAGCCCCTGTCATCCCGAAGCAATAAGTTACACCTGCCTTTTCAAGAATGCTTGGTGTCTTGAACGGAAGGTCAATATCATCATACTCCCTTACGGGTAATCCTTGAACGGCATGAAGGATAACGCCAACACCGTGTTCTTTTAAGAAGTCGGCAATGCTTCCGCAATCCTTTGCGCCCACCACGACGGGCGTAATGCCGTACTCCTCCGCAAAGAGAACCGCCTCCATGATGGTCTTGGCATAATTGACATGGATGTAAAGCTTTTTGCTTCCGTCAAAAATACCCTTCATCGCTTCAAACTTGAGGTTGGTCACGGAAGGCTTATCCGCCTTGGTGTAGGCAAGCGCCTCATCCATGAATTTTCTGATGTCCTCAATTTGATCATCATACCTATCGTTCTTGGTGATGGGGCCGGGCGCAGCCCACCAGCCACCTCTCCGGAAAGGAGCGGGCCAGTTCATGTGGACACCATCGTCTTCTTGCAAAACGGCATCCTCCCAGTTCCAACCGTCTAGCATCATTACGCTGGATTGTCCGGAAACGGTTCCTCCTAGAGGGGTTACCTGAGCCAATAAAATACCGTTGGTTCGAATCGTGGGGGTTACGCGGGAGTCCGTGTTGTAGGCGATTAAGGAGCGGACACTCGGGTTGAAACGCCCTACTTCGCGATCGTCCCGCGTGGCTCTTACGGCGTCAATCTCCCTGATTCCGATTTGGGTATTGGGCGCGATAAACCCGGGGTAAACGTGTTTGCCTTCCGCTCGAACCACCTCAAATTTGGACATGTCCAATTTAATGGTGCGCGCATCCGCTACGATGGTTAATTTTCCGTTCTCGAATGCGATGGCGGAATTTTCTATCACTTTGCCATTACCAAGATGCGCCGTGGCGTTCATGATGATAATGGGCTTGGTTTGTTCCGGTCCGGGCGTTTGTTGCGCCTGCATGATTCCCGAACAGAACAAAAGAAAAAGGATAAATGAATATGTTGATTTCATGATCTATTTCAATTAATTGGTTCGGGAATTAGTGATTGTGTCCTTCATGATGATCGTGGTGATCATGGTGTTGGTGTTGCTCACCCATTTCATCATCGATATGATCACAGTGGTAATGGTGGTTGTATTTGATGGAAGGAGGTTGTGTTTTTCCGCCACCGTTTTTCACGCCAATCATCTTATTGATTAACCTTGCACGCTCCGCCTTGATTTCTTGGCGCATCCTTGTGTCCCTTGCCTTGTCGAAGAAGCGGATTCCGTCCACGAAGGTCTGTTCCGCCTTGGCGTATATGGAAAGTGGGTTATCGGACCAAACCACGATATCCGCGTCTTTACCTACTTTGATGGAACCCATGTGGTCATCTAAGTGAAGGAGTTTCGCGGGGTTTAGGGTCACCAATTTCCAGGCTTCCTCCTCGCTTAGCCCGCCGTACATAACCGCCTTTGCCGCCTCTTGATTCAGTCTGCGGGACATCTCGGCATCATCGGAGTTAATGGCGGTTACTACACCTGCTTTCGTAAGTATGGCGGCATTGTGCGGCACGGCATCGATTACCTCGTACTTGTATGCCCACCAATCCGCGAAGGTGGAACCACCGGCTCCGTGTTCCTTCATCTTATCCGCTACTTTATATCCTTCGAGGATATGAGTGAATGTATTCAAAGTGAAACCGTGACGATCCGCGACCTTCATTAACATGTTGATTTCTCCTTGTTGGTAAGAGTGGCAGGTGATAAACCTTTTCTTTTCCAAAATTTCAAGGATAACCTCCATTTCGATATCCTTACGATAAGGTTTACCGCTTTTCTTTAATTTCCCGTATTCGGCTGCACGGGTAAAGTGATCGTCATAAACCTCTTCCACGCCCATTCTTGTTTGAGGGAAGCGGCTACGGTAGTCGTCTCCCCAGTTGGATTGCTTCACGTTTTCACCAAGCGCGAATTTTATGAAAGGAGCGGAATTCTTGATTTTCATTTCTTCCGGCGTAAAACCCCAGCGGAATTTCACGATACCTGATTGCCCCCCGATGGGATTAGCGGAACCGTGTAATAGTTGAGCCGCGACTACTCCTCCCGCAAGGTTGCGGTAGATATTTACGTCCTCCGAATTTACGACATCCGCTATGCTAACTTCAGCGGAGCTGTACTGGGTTCCTTCATTTACACCACGGCTAATTGCAATGTGTGAATGTTCGTCGATAATCCCGCAAGTAACATGTTTGCCTTTGCCGTCAATGGTCTTGTCCGCCCTGGCGGAAAGGTTCTTCCCGATTTGTGCGATTTTACCGTTTTGTAGTAATACATCGGTGTCTTCCAGAATTCCTTCTTTTTCATTGGTCCAAACCGTGGCGCCTTTAATAAGTACGGTTTCCGCCTTGGGTTTTTCTTCCCAACCATAGGGAAGGAAGGGGTAGGTGATTTTGCCTAATTCCTCCTTCTCCTCGTCTTTTTTTCCATCCTCCTTTTTCTCCTCCTCGTCCTTGGAGTCAGGTAGGGCTCTAGTGGGGCTAGCGCTCCATTTTACCCAATCCCCATCAGGGGTTTGTCCGTAGCCTTTGGCGGAAGTACCCGTTGGGTCGATGGAGCCGGTAAGACGATACATTTGATCGTCCATGGTATAGCTTAGCCCTAGGATATTATTGGCGTAAGTATACTTGACGTTAACGTCAGTGGAGTCATTGACCTTGATGACATAGCTTGGTACTTCCTCCTTGTAATCCACTTGTAGTTCATGGGTTTTCTTTCCTACGGAGAAATTGAATACACCTCGTCCTAGGTTGGGGTATTCCTTGAAAGGATTGAGGACGTAACCGTTTCCGCCGACCCAATTGTGGTGAATGGTTGCTCCTTTCTCGAATACGGGTTTATCCGTAACAATGAAATGCGCTAATTTCCCTCTTTCTAATGTTCCTAGCATGGAAGACGCCCCGGCTAGTTTTGCGGGAATGGTAGTTAGGGACGCAAGTGCTTGTTCCTCGGATAATCCGTTTTTGATAGCCTTGTGGAGTAAACCCATGAAATCACCGCGTTTCTTTAGCCCGGAGCTTGTGATAGCCATTGTTACACCGGCATTGGCAATTTTACCCGGGTTAGTTGGTGCAAGCTCCCAATGTTTCATATCGGAGAGGCTGATTTGCATGGCGTCATAAGGATCGGATGCGTCGTAAGCCTCAGGAAAGTTTATTGGGATAATGATGGCTGAACCTGTCCCCTTGATTTCACTTAAGCGCTGGTACTCATCACCGGCTCCCCTAAAGACGTAAGTCTTACCGAATTCCTTCCCGATTTTCGCGGCACGTAATAATTCGAGTCTATCACGGGTAGAGAAGAATTGCGGAAGCCCATTTAGCTCGTTCCAAGCATCCAGGGAGATGTTCGTTTCCTTTTTCTTTCCTTCCTTGCCGTACCAATCAGCGTCGTAATAGGTTTGACGCAGTAGGGCAATTCCTCCCATCAAGCTACTTGGGTAACTTTGCGTGGAAGTTCCTTTAGAGAAGGAAAGATGATGCGCTACTTTTTCCTTCAGGATGAGTTCGTGTTCCCGGTCGTCCGCTAGGGATACGAGTACTGAAGACCCCCTGGACATACCGTCATGCCTATGACTTAAAACGGCACCGAAGCCTGCGGCACGGTAGCTGCCGGCTTGTTTGGGGTTTGCCTTAAAGGCTTGGTGGGCGCGGAATTCAGGCTTTAATGCCTCATTCCACATGTACGCACCATCTTTTTTACTCAAGGGTTGGGGTTTCCAGTCGTTACCTCCTTCTTTCGGTTCCGGCATTCCGTAATCGGAATAAAGGTCGATAAAGGATGGATAGATATGTTTTCCCTTTAAATCAATGGTGACCGCGTTTTTAGGAATGCTGATTCCTTTACCTACGCCTTCAATTTTACCGTCCTTGACCAGGAGGGTGGCATTTTCCGTGCTTTTGCCCGGGGCAGTGTGTATGGTGGCATTGGTGAAGGCATAAATACCCTCTCGATAGTCATAGACCCCGTTCATGGGGAATGTTTCCTGTGCGAATGTCCACAGGACGCAAGGCATTATTAAAAATAATACAGCGAACAGTTTCTTCATGGTAGGAAGGATTGGTTCTGATGAATAGTGATATCGGAGCAAGCAAGAAAACCTATTCCGAATTAGACAAATGTAATGAATCAAGAGCGGTTTGGTTTGAGGTTATAGGTGAAAAACAGCTTTAAAATAGTGACATAAATATCGCGGGACGGACGTCTTCAAGAATTCACACAAATAAATTAGACCGATCTGACTATTTGGTGCAACATTTCGATAATTTGATACATCTATAAGGGTGTGGGCTGACAGAATTTCAGCCTGTTTGGGATGAATGCGCCGCTTTGTCCGAATTTTCCGAAAGGAACGCCATTTGACAGTGTAGTGGTGAGTGTCAAGCACAAATGTTAAGATTCCTAGGAACACTTTCTTTTTTGGCGTTTCAGGATTACATTGCTTGTGTTTATTTGGATTAAATCCAAATAAAGGAACTAAATCGTCTTTTTTCAACGTTAAAGAGGCGAAGAAACATTGAAAAATAAATCCGGTGGGCCCCGGTTTCCCGCTTTTGGGAGTAAGAGCTGCCCGGATTCCAAACCCTAGTGCCATGGTTATCGATATTAGCCAGCAATTGATAAAGTACCGTTCCGCCTTGGAGGCTTTCGCGAATAGCTTAACCAAAAACGTGGACGATGCAGGAGACCTATTTCAAGAAACCGCCTTCAAGATTTTGAAGAACGAGGATAAGTATAAACAAGGCACCAATTTCCGTGCTTGGTCTTATACCATCATGCGTAATATCTTCATCAATAACTACCGTAAAAAGAAACGCCGCAATACTTTGGTGGACGGCACCGATAATGAGTTCTACTTGAACTACAACCAAGACGGTGTGGCCAACGCGGGTGAAACCCAAATGGCGTTTGACGAGATTATGGAGTGCGTTAATTTGCTTTCGGATGATTTCCGTGTACCTTTCTTAATGCGTTATGAAGGGCATAAGTATGACGAAATCGCGATTGAATTGGGCTTGCCTTTAGGGACTATCAAAAGCCGAATCCACTTCGCCCGTAAAAAATTGAAGGAGGCGCTTGACGAAAGAGGTATTAAGAATTAGAGACAATAAAAAAGACCGGAGCGAACACTCCGGTCTTTTTCGTTTTAGCCATTTCCGTTGGTTCACTATCTAAGCACATAATCAAACCGGATGGCTAAATCCATTTCTGTACCGATAGGTGTTTTTTCATTGAACAAGCCCGGGTTCCAAGCAGGAAGACCTTCCATTAACCTTTGCGCTTCCTGGTCCATTTCATCATTGCCCAAGCCTTCAAGGACACTGACACCGGTAATGGCTCCTTCGTCATTCATGGACAACCTGAACTTGGCGATTCCTTCCTTTTTTTCCTTCAAAGCACTTTTTGGGGTGTTGAGATTACTATTCAGATAAGAATCCAGCTTCTCCCTGGTGCATTTTGAAAGCAACCTATTCTTGTTTCCTGCATAATCACAATCCGACCAAACCGGCATATAGAAAAGGGTAGGGGTGGTGTAATCCTTTCCTTCCTCAAAAACATAACGCATGGAGGAGGAGGAACTAAGAACGTTCAATTTAAAAGCGGGAGCCGCACCGGAACCGATTCCTTTATCACTACAAGAGGAAATACCGGCAAGAAGAATTATTGACAAAAATAAAACTAAGGGGAGATACTTACTGTGGTTCATGTTTTGTTCCGTTTGCCTGTTATGACGGGCTAATGTGTAATAAGGAGTCTCTTTTGACTCGAAAATTTTCGGGAAATATTTGTTAATGTGCAAAAATATACCCCTTGTTGCCATCCTGAAGCATCGAATTCCAAGCCGCCCGTAAACTCCTGTTCAAATACAAGCCTACCGTTTACGTCAAAGATGCTTGCCCTCAAGGGCTCGGTTTCATCACTTGTTATCCGGATTTGCTCATTACCCGGATTCGGTGAAATATTCCAGGAACGGTTATGAAAAAGTGAAGGGTCGTTAGAGGAAATTAATCCGTTCATGATAGCCGCTGCTTGTAGACCATCACCAATGTGGTAAAAATCCAAACCGATGAAATTCGGGAACCTACCTGTTTCCTCTTGGCATTGTAGCAAACGGTCAATTAAAAAAGGATTGGCGTTTACTGTTGCCGCTTGAAGTGAATCCCCTACGCCAAGCGGAGTCGTAATCCAATGGTTTATGAGATAGAGGCTATTATCGATGCTTCCACGGTTAACACCGCAGTGAAATTCAGATGGAGCCGCATAGGAATAATCCGTATCAAAGGTGTGTGCCCAAGCGTAATGATACCAGTCCTGTCCGGGCAAACCATCATCGCTTTCCGAGAATATGACCAAACGTTCACCGGAATCAATCATTTCCTGGAGTGTGGGCCAATCTTCCCCAAGGATTTGCTTATGTAAATAAGGCAGAAGCCCACCTGCCGTTAGTTCACTTTCAAGCAGTGAAGGATTTACGGCGGATTGGTAAATAATGGCGAGTACCTCGTTTGGATTCTCATCCATGAAATCCTTGATATCCTGCATGACTTCCGCTAGGGGACGGGAACCTAGAAATTGAAAAGAATGGTATACTTCGATAACGCCATCCACTTCATAAATATCAAGCATGAATCCACGAACGCCATCTTGAAGCTGCCGCTTCACCCCGAAGGTTTGATTGGGTAGGTTAAACCCGTCATTTCCCGCATTAAATGCGTTATGGGTCATAACCATGCTTACCTCATTGAATTTTTTATCGCAAAGGGAAACGTCCCCATTGCATTGGGCAAAAAGATAGACCGGAAAAATAGAGACGAGCAAAGCGATAATGGTCCTCATTGTAATATTCTTATTGAAGGAATTTCCTTCAAATTTACCGTTAAGTCAGTGCAAAGAAAAACGGCTAGGAATTCGTTTTTCTAGCCGTTTCAATTTAGAGAACAAAAAAAGCGCAAG
>JAHDDF010000513.1 GCA_020629475.1 Saprospiraceae bacterium | reverse complement strand
GGGAACCGAATTCATAATTGGTTTTTAAAAGAAAACCGGAAACAAGGGTTATTAAAAGCAACAATAAAACACCCGTGATATAATCTTGGAAAAAACCTACTTCAAACGGGTACAAAACCCCATAATACGCATTAATCAACCCTCCTAAAATATACGTAAAGAAATTCCAAAAAACCACCGTTAATTGGTTTCTTCTCTCTTTAAAAGAAACAAACCCTAGGGTAATTATTAATCCAATAAATGCTTCCTCCGCATGAATTTTTCCGTAAAAAATAACGGACAATAAATTTACCAAAGGCATTACAAAATGAAAAAGGATTTGCCCTATACCGGTTTTTCTTTTAAAATTCAAAAAAACCAAAGTACTACACAAACCAAAAAACAAGATAAAAATCGGAATATCTTGAACGATTAAAGCTTCATAGAAAATAAGGAGGAAGGAGGATAATATAATAATTACCCCAACGGAAAAATAATTAAGCATATGAACCCGTGCCCTTTCCAACACCGTCATATCCTGCTCCACCCCGATATCCCTAAATCGCAGGTGAAATTCCTGTAGTCGTTTTAACCCTCTCATCTCAAAAAATTACGCACTCATCTCTCTGAGCAAACCCGAAATATTCCGGGTTGCAAAAACTGATTGCAATGGCATTAAAGGGTGGATTGGGGAAAGGTGCAAAATCTAACTCTAAACTACGGATTTTGTCCTGAAACGAACGATGATCCATTGGATTTTTATTTCAAGAATTTCACGTAACATAACCTTCACATACCTCATTATGAATTTTACGCACCCCGGACGCTTAAAAAGCGTACCTTTGCACCTTCAAATTGAAAAAGCATGAAATCATTGCGAAATATCGCCATCATCGCGCACGTAGATCACGGAAAAACCACATTGGTGGATAAGATGCTCCTAGCGGGGCAACTCTTCAAGGATCACGAAAGGCCCGGTGAATTGATCATGGACAATAACGACCTGGAAAGGGAGCGTGGAATCACCATCCTTTCCAAGAACGTTTCCATGAAATACAAGGACACCAAGATTAACATCATCGACACCCCGGGTCACTCCGATTTCGGTGGTGAGGTGGAGCGTGTCCTCAATATGGCGGACGGCGTCCTCCTTTTGGTGGATGCCTTCGAAGGACCGATGCCACAAACCCGTTTTGTATTGTCCAAGGCATTGGAACTTGGATTGAAGGTGATTCTTGTAGTCAATAAGGTAGACAAGGAAAACTGTACCCCCGACGAGGTACAAGAATCCGTTTTCGATTTGATGTTCGAGTTGGACGCCAACGAGGACCAATTGGAATTCCCTACCGTTTTCGGTTCCGCCAAGAACAACTGGATGGGCGAGGATTGGCAAAACCCTACCGGCAACATCAATTACCTATTGGACATGATCGTGGAGCACATCCCCGCGCCAAAGGTGAAGGAAGGTGACGCGCAAATGTTGGTAACCTCCTTGGACTACTCCAATTATACCGGTCGTATCGCCGTAGGTAAGGTATATCGTGGCGAGCTTACCGATAACATGCAAGTATCCTTGGTGAAGCGTGACGGTTCCATCATCCGTTCCCAAATCAAGGGCTTGTTCTTGTTTGACGGCCTAGGAAAATCCAAGGCAAAATCCGTAAAAGCCGGGGAAATCTGCGCCGTACAAGGCGTGGAAGGTTTTGAAATCGGTGATACGATTGCGGGCGGTGAGGCACCGGAAGGTTTGCCTACCATCGCCATCGACGAGCCTACCATGAGTATGCTCTTTACCATTAATGATTCCCCGTTCTTCGGTAAGGAAGGTAAGTACGTGACCAGCCGCCACATCAAGGACCGTTTGGACAAGGAATTGGAAAAGAACCTCGCGCTCCGCGTGGAGGAAACCGATTCCGCGGATTCCTTCCGTGTGTACGGTCGTGGTGTATTGCACCTTTCCGTATTGATTGAAACCATGCGTCGTGAGGGCTACGAGTTGCAAATCGGGCAGCCCAAGGTAATCATGAAAAAGATAGACGGCGTTCTTCACGAGCCCGTAGAGATGTTGCATATCGATTTACCGGAAGAGGTTTCCGGTAGAGCCATTGAAATGTTGACCCAGCGCAAGGGCGTAATGATGAGCATGGAGCCCAAGGGTAGCCGCGTAAAGGTGGAATTCGAGATTCCGTCCCGTGGCATCATCGGTATCCGTAGTAAAATGCTGACCGCTACCCAAGGGGAAGCCATCATGACCCACCGCTTCAAGGAGTTCCAACCCCACAAGGGCGAAATTCCGGAAAGACAAAACGGTTCCTTGATTGCCCACGGTACCGGTAAGGCGATTCCTTATTCCATCAACAATTTACAGGAGCGCGGTAAATTCTTCATTGAACCCAACGTGGATATTTACGAGGGGCAAGTTATCGGTGAAAACAGCCGTCCGGGTGATTTGGTGGTAAACGTCATCAAAACCAAAAAGCTCACCAACATGCGTTCCTCCGGTGCGGATGCGAAAATGAAAATCGTACCGCCCATCGTTTTCTCCTTGGAGGAAGCTTTGGAATACATCCAAGGGGATGAATACGTGGAGGTAACACCTGAATCCATTCGTCTTCGTAAGATTTACTTGAAGGAGCATGAAAGGAAGCGTCAGGCGAATCCGGCGTTGCGGGTGTAGGTAGACAGACGTAAGACATACGATGTAAGACGTAAGACTAATTAAGGGTCGCTTTCCGGGGTGGGGAGCGGCTCTTTTTTGTTAGAGGATTTTCTATATTTAAAAAACAAAAAA
>JAHDDF010000044.1:12127-17391 GCA_020629475.1 Saprospiraceae bacterium | reverse complement strand
CAATCTTACGTCTTATGTCTTACGTCAAGTAATTTAAGTTACTAATGCTTTTAGAAGGTTCTTGGTTGAACTTTACCTAAGGAATTTCATTGATTTCGGTGATTAATTCGCGCACGTGTTCTACGGAAAGGAGTTGGTATTGCGCAATGGTTTGCGCCAGTCCTACCTTAATTGAATAAGAACCCTCGGGCATAACCTTGAAAATGTCCTCATCGGTATGATCATCACCAATTGCCATGACGAAATCCCATTCCTTTTTTCTTAACCACTGTATAGCGGCTTTACCCTTGTTTACACCGGAGTTCTTAATTTCCACTACCTTGTTGCCTTCAAGGACTTGTAAATCCAAATTACCCGTAAGATATTTCAAGACGTCCCGGTATTCCCGGATTCGTTTTTCCCCAAGGTCTTTATCGATTTTTCGGTAGTGCCAAGCCAAGGAGTAGTCCTTTTCCTCAATGAATGAACCGGGTGTCCTTTCCACTAGGTTTTCAAGGACCGGGCGCAGTTCATTCTTCCAAGATTTGAAGAGGTTGGAGCTGGCTTTCCATTTGTTGTTTCGCTTGCTCCAAACGCCGTGTTCCGCCGCCATTTCTATGCCAAGCGGGGAAAGCCATTTGTCTAATGTATTTCTATCCCTACCCGAGATAACAACAAGCGTGTTTTTCTCGTTTTGACAAAGCTTTTCCAACATGTTCATCAAAGCTTCATCCGGTTCTACCGCTTGGGGATCGGCATGGAAGTTCATGAGTGTGCCGTCATAATCCAATATGATCAACCTTTTTTCCGCGCTTTGATAAGCTTGTAGTAGTTGTGATCTCTCCGAAGAGTCTTTCCCTAGGTTACGGGCATTTTTATTATTGTTTTCCACCATTGCCAATTGCTCGTTAATAAAGGTTTCCGCCCATTGTTTGACGGTGTGCAATTTCAACTTTTTTTGCATGGAACGTAGCCTTTTGCTTTGTTCCGATGGTTCCATTTCGAGGGCGGTTAATAGGGCGTTTACGACATCGTTGGTGTCATGGGGATTTACGATAAGCGCTTCCGTAAGTTCATCGGAGGCACCTGCCATTTCACTTAGGATAAGTACACCTTCCCCCGACTTCTCCTTGGATGCGATGAATTCTTTGGCAACTAGATTCATTCCGTCCCTAAGCGGCGTAATCATAGCGATATCAGCGGCACGGTAAAGGCTTGCCAAATCGGCGAAGGAGTAGGACCTGTAAAAGTACTTAATGGGTTTCCAATCAAATGTTCCGAAGTACCCGTCCAATCTTCCGACGAGGGTATCCACTTCGTTTTTGAGTTCTTGGTATTGATCCACGTTGGAGCGCGAGGGAACCACTATCATAGCGAGGGTGACCTTTCCTCGGTATTCAGGATGTTGTTCTAGGAATTTCCCGTAAGACTTGATTCTAGCGGGAATTCCTTTGGTATAATCCAAGCGGTCAATACTAAGGATAAGTTTCCTGTTTCGGGTGCTCTTGAATTTTTTGGGATCTATAACTTCATCCTCCTTGATGTGGTTTTCCGGGAAGGCGTATTTATCGTAATCGATGGACATGGGGAAAACGTCCACTTCTATCATCCGGTTATTTACGGTAAGCATACCGAAATTATGCTCATGGCCCGCTATCCGATAAACCGCACTTAGAAAATGACGCATATACCCGAATGTATGGAAACCTATAAGGTCGGCGCCTAATAACCCTTCCAAAATTTCCCGTCTCCAAGGAAGGATACGGAATACCTCGTAGGAAGGGAACGGAATA
Source organism: Saprospiraceae bacterium (assembly GCA_020629475.1). Lineage (GTDB taxonomy): Bacteria > Bacteroidota > Bacteroidia > Chitinophagales > Saprospiraceae > JAHDCE01. Next base: position 15,619 of record JAHDDF010000044.1, on the reverse strand, counting down.
TGGAGGAAGAATCCGCAAGATATTTCAGGATGTACTTCACGGATCATTGCCGGAAGCAACATGAGTTGGTAGTCATGCACCCAAACGATATCATCCGGCCGGATAAGTTTATTGACGACTTCCGCGAATTTGGCGTTTACGTTTACGTATGCTTCCCAATATTCATCCCTGTAAGTGGTGTATTGGGTAAAGTAGTGGAAGTGGGGCCAAATGACCTTGTTGGAAAAGCCTTCATAGAATAATTCCTTTTCCTTGGCGGTGAGAAAAACCGGAATAAGATTCTTTTTCTTGAGATCCTGTTTGATGGCGGGTTTTTCCCATTCCTCATCAATGATTTTTCCGGGCCAACCTACCCAGACATTATCCAAAGAATCATCCAATGAATTCAGACCCGTGGCTAAACCGCCTGCTGATGGGTGGTAAAACAGTTCCCCGTCCTTCATCCCGATGGTAATGGGAAGTCTATTGGAAATGATGATTAATCTCGGCATTCACTATTGGTTTCCGGTGGTAAGGTAAGGGTTTTATTCCCGTTTTCTCCAATCCTCGGAAATTTGGTCCCCGTTTTCCTCGTATGTGAGGGTAAGGAGATTGTCCTGAACTGAAAATTCATAGATTTTTTTTAATCATTTTGGTCAATGATTAATAATTTTCCGTGATTTAAAATTTCAAAGCCTAATGAGGAAAATATTCCGTTTTCTTCTAACCAAACCCCGCCATTGCAAGTTCTATTTTCAGCATGCGTTCCAAAGTGTAGAAATTAACAACATTCTATAATTAAGGGCGTAATCCCGTTAATGGTCCTGCTTTCTATTTCCCAAGAACCTAAAATTTTATATTCCCCCCAATCACAACTATCAGGAATTAATAATGTACAAGAAGGTAGAAATGAAAATATGATAAAGAAAAGGGTTGTAAATTTTAGTCTCATACTGTCAAATATATTTTATCCTAACTGAATTAAGATGAAGCTTTCCTTGAAATTTCCTTATGGAATTTATTAATTTCTAAAGCATTAATACCATAAACTTCTCCCGAGTATTTTGATTCATGTTTATAGATGATTAATCTTGATTTTTCAGTTTTAAAATATCTAAAAATATAAGTAAGGGGCTCGCCGAATAAGGAAATTTGATTGCTAGGGCCCGGAATTAAATCATCAATGATTTTTTGTAATTGTTCGTCGTTTTTAATTTCAATGCTTTCGGAATAGCCGAACTCCGTTTGCCAATCAGGTAGAAGCATTAAAAGAAATTGATAATCAAATATTTGAGAATAAACATATTCCGAAAAGGAATTAAAGTACAAGTTCCATTTGTCATTGTTTTCGGATATGTATACCGGAGGGTTTTCCAAGCCGTCTTGTACTTCGAATGCTAAGGTGTAGTTTCCTTGGTTTTCATGGGAAAAAGAAATGAAATTCAACTTCTCATCCTTGGTTTTGAATTTATTTGAAATGTCCGTTTTAGATAAAAAGAAAGGATCATTGTTGCTGTAAAATTCAAGGATTTCTGCAGGTTCTTCCATGTAGTTGTTTTTCCACCACCAATCGTGAGTATATTGTAAATGAAGCCATTCCTTAACGGAAGAAGGGAAATCATTAAAACGAGCGTTAAAATCCCTAGGAATTTCACTTACGGGTTCAGTCGAAAATCGATTGTCGATTTTCAATAAGTCAAATGCTTCTTGATGGTATTCGAATATCATTAGATAAATATACCAAAAAAGAAAAAGCAGGTACCCGCGCGGATACCTGCTTTTTTGTATTGGGAAATATTTCTCTTACTTTTTACAATAGTAGAAATAATTTCCGCAAGTCTTCATGAAGTGGACATGACAACCATTTTTTGCTTGGATCCGGAAAGCTTGCCTGTCCCTTTGGTTCGTATTTAATTGATAATAACCAAAGCCGTGATCAGCGCCGTAACCCAAATTACCCTTGGTTCCTCTTTCTATTTCCGTTTCGGAGAATAGATTGGCGGAAGCATCGGAAAATCCGTTTCCGTAACCCATTTTCTTGAAGAGGTTATCCAAGTAATTCTTGTCCACCGGATTGTTAGCATACTTGCTCCGTAATTTATCATAGAACTGACTAGCGGATAAACCATGTGAATTCCCGAATTCCGGATTGGTACCTAATTTGGAAACACTTTTGGCAGTTCCTGAATACTTGAACAAACGGCTGTTCACTGAACAATTACAATCCGTTCCCGCTAAGGCAGGTGCCGCAACAGCTTCCTTCGCCGGAGCAGTAGGAGCCACGTCTTTCTCTACAGGAGGAGCTACCGGAGCGGCAGGTGCTGCTACTTCTGATTGGGAGCTACTTGAGTTGGTTGACGAGATGCTACTATTATCCACAGGAGGCACAACAGCCGGGGTTGTGGTATTCGCCGGAGGCGGGGTCGTAGTCGTCGAGGAAGTACTTGGGTCACCTACAATGGCTCCGCCGAAACAACCTTTCCACCACATTAGCCCTAAAAGAAGAAGCAAAAGCAAAGGGAGTAGCCAAGCCCAAGGGATGCCTGCTTTTCCTTTGGTGGCAACGGTAGCCGCCGTTCCTGCTGCTGCAGCCGCTGCTGCCGCACCTGTTGCACCAACCGCTTTGCCCGTTGCGATAACTTTCTTCTCAACCGGCGGAACCACCTTCTTCTCCTCAACCACAGGTGGTGGGGGAGGTGGCGGAACAACTACTTTTTCCTCTACTACAGGCGGTGGTGGAGGTACGACTTCTTTCTCCTCAATCTTTGGAGGATCAATGGAACCGAACATTGCCGCGCCCGCCGCGAGTGCCCCGGCTCCAAGCCAACCTTTCCAATAAGCACCTGCCGCCGCCTCATCATCATACGGACAAGAACGTCCGATTTCTTGATGATTACCGGCTTTCAGCACCGAGAAGTACATCCCGTCATCCTCAATAACGGACCACCTTTCCTCGATGTCCCTATTATTAATAACGGATTGGATGCCATTTAATCGAGCCTTTTCCGTGGTGTAACCTTCACTTCTTAGGACAACATCGCCGTCCTTGTCATGAAGTGCGAAATAATGTTCACCTCCTTCCTCGAATACACTGAATTCAGGATAAAGACTTGAGCGGTCATGACTCTTGTAAGCACCGCATGAAAGGTATTCCTCTTGAGGTGGAGCCGGAACTTCTGCTTCAATCTTTTGAACGGAACCAAGCGCTGGACCTGCTGCCGCTAATGCTGCGGCTGTCATCCAAGATTTGTAATAACCGGCTGCTGCTCCATAGGAATCACAAGGACAAGAACGTCCGATTTCTTGGTGGTTACCCGCCTTAAGGATGGCGAAATATTTCCCGTCTTCCTCAAGTACGCCCCATCTTTTTTCGATGTCGCGGTTCTTGATGACGGACTGCATACCGTTCTCCCTTCCTTTTTCACTTTTGTAGCCCTCGGAACGAAGGAGCGTTTTATCGTTTTCGCCAAGGAGAGTGAAGTAGAATTCACCGTCTTGAGTGAAGTTGTTGAA
>JAHDDF010000044.1:0-12027 GCA_020629475.1 Saprospiraceae bacterium | reverse complement strand
CGTTTTCGCCAAGGAGAGTGAAGTAGAATTCACCGTCTTGAGTGAAGTTGTTGAATTCCGGGTAGTCCTCGGTTTTAGGGTGTCCTTTGTAAGCGGCACATTCCAAGTAATCCTCGATTCTTGCTTTTGGCGCTGCCGCTAAAGCTGCGGCGCCCATCCAAGCCTTGTAATACCCTGCTGCGGCAGCTTCGGAATCACAAGGACAAGAACGTCCGATTTCTTGATGGTTACCCGCCTTAAGGATGGCGAAATATTTCCCGTCTTCCTCAAGTACGCCCCATCTTTTTTCGATGTCGCGGTTCTTGATGACGGACTGCATACCGTTCTCCCTTCCTTTTTCACTTTTGTAGCCCTCGGAACGAAGGAGCGTTTTATCGTTTTCGCCAAGGAGAGTGAAGTAGAATTCACCGTCTTGAGTGAAGTTGTTGAACTCCGGGTAATCCTCGGTTTTAGGGTGTCCCTTGTAAGCGGCACATTCCAAGTAATCCTCGATTCTTATATTGTTATTTGCTGCTTCCTCAACAGGAGCGGTTACCACGGTTTCGTCAATGGTTGCCGTCGCGAATTCATTACCAAGGAAAAGCCCCACGTGGGTTTGCATTTCCTCAGGTGTATTGTAAAAGAAACTCTTACCGATATTTTTCCCGTCCGCATCCGCGAGATAGAAGTAATACTTCCCGTTTCGGGTAGTTTTTCCCTCAAAGTTCGCCTCATTGGGACCGAATTTAAGAACTCGATCTACCATTGCTTTTGCTTGCTCCTCGGTTTCGAATCCTCGGACATCCGCATTAAGCATTAAGGTTTTTCCGTCGGCATTTTTGAAAGTGAAGTAGTGTTTGCCGTTACCGCTACGGAAGATTTGATAAGACAAATCATTCCACATGTAAGTTCCCTCTTGAAGAATAACCTTTTCAACCTTTGGTTTTTTAGTCCCGGTTTTTTTACGTTTTCTTTTCTTTTTCGGTGCGCTCTCCAAAGCTGCAGGAGCTGCCGCGATACCGATACTTGCTACACGATTCGCCGCTACCCATTCCGTAGTAACGGTTCCCTTTCCTCCGCTAAGAAGAATTTGGATGGCGTTTTCCATTTCCTGCTCGGAACGGAACCAAACACTTGTAGCGATTTCCTGGTTGTTTCCGGCAATAAGGCTGAAATAGTGACTGCCGTTAGGGTGAACCTGTCGTTTGTAACGCTCGGGGAGTTCCATGTTCTTGGTAACGGAGTTGACTCCGTTGTCCCTAGAAGCCGTAGATGTATAAGCCTCACTTATTAATAGGATATTACCGCCGACTTGAAAGGTGAAGAAGCTTCCTTTTTCGTGGGAAAAGGTATCGAAGCCGGTTTCGATTACGTTACCATGTGCTTGATAGAAACTTAATGGTTCGTAATCATCATCTCCCGCTCGACCTTGGTACGGCGTACCTGCAATAGTATCGGCATCATTTAAGAAAGGAAAAAAGAGGCGCAATGAAGCTTCGTTTTCAAAAGCCGGGCTTTCAGCAATATTTTGCTGTTCCTCGTTTTGAAGCCTGAAGTAAGTACGTCCGTTTCTTTCTTGGATAAGGTAATAATCCTCATTGTCGATGTTCTGAAGTGCCCATTCAGCATCCGTATCCCTTGATTCAGCAGAATCGTAATTAAGGGATGTGGCTAATAACTGGTCTTGATCAGAGAGGATTTGAAAGGAGAAGACGCCGTCCGCGCCTAAGAGTTGAATCTTCATTGCTAGTGATGCTTGGTTTTCCCGATTTGTAAGAGATGGAACTCTTTTACGGAATTTATACCCAATACATAACGGAAGGTGCAAGAGGGTGTAAAAAACACAAAAGAGTTGAATAACAATCTATTCACACCCTTAAGACTAAGATTTTAATGCTTGGTCATTCCCCTTCTGCGATATTTTTGAAAAAAACCTTAGGATTAACAAAAAAAGCGGGGAGCAATTGCTCCCCGCTTACCCCAAATCTTTAAATCAGTATCAGTAATCATTAATAAGTAGACAAACTGGCATCGATTTCCTTGGCGTATGCCAAAATTCCTCCTTTCAGGTTGTAAAGGTTGTCGAATGGGTAAGCTGCTTCCAAGGCTTCAATTGCCTTTGCGCTTCTACCTCCCATTTTACAATGGACAACTACCTTTTTGTCCCTAGGGATTTTATCTAAATGATTGGTGATTTCCCCCAGGGGAATCAGTTCCGCGCCAAGATTGGAAATTTCGTACTCGTAAGGTTCCCTTACATCAATCACATGGAAGTCTTTTTTCAGATTTTTCCAACTTTCGAACTCTTGAACCGAAATTTCCTTGATGGCTTTCTTTTCCTCCTTCAGCCCGCAGAATTCATCATAATCAATCAATTCCTTGATTTGGACATCCGTCTTCCGGATTTTGAGCGTCCTTGTCTCGAAAGAGGCTACATCAATGGTGAAGAGTCTGCCCACCAATGGCTCACCGACCCCGGTAATTACCTTGACGACCTCCGCCGCTTGGATGCTTCCCACAATTCCGGGGAGAACGCCAAGAACTCCTCCTTCCGCACAGTTCGGAACCAAACCCGGAGGCGGTGGCTCGGGGAACATATCACGATAGTTCGGCCCACGGGTACCGTCCTGGTTCAGGTAATTGAAAACGGATGCTTGTCCTTCGAAGCGGAAAATGGAGGCATAAACGTTGACCTTTCCTGCGATAACACAAGCATCGTTTACCAAGTAGCGGGTAGGGAAATTGTCGGTTCCGTCAGCCACTACGTCATACTCGCTGATGATATCCAAGGCGTTTTCTGATGTCAAGGCGGTATTGTAAACGGTAACCTTAATGAAGGGATTCAATGCCTGTAGCCTTTGCTCCGCGATTTCAGCTTTAGGAAGCCCAACGTCATCTACGGTAAATAAAACTTGGCGTTGTAGGTTGGAATCATCCACGGTATCAAAATCAACGATTCCGATATGTCCTACACCTGCAGCCGCTAGATAAAGGAGTAGGGGAGAACCCAAGCCTCCCGAACCAATAACAAGTACTTTAGCCTGCTTCAATTTTTCCTGCCCTGCCACCCCGAATTCAGGAATGGTGATGTGGCGGGAGTATCTTTTTAATTCCTCAGGGGAAAGTAAATTCGACATGGTTAATTCAAATTTCGGATTCGTAATTTAATAGGAGCCTCCGGCTATCGCAGGGACTATGCTGATAATGGTATCATCCGCTATGGAAGTAGCCTCTTTTTCTAAAGCATTGATGTCCTCGTCACCTACATAAATACGGATAAAAGAACGAATATTGGATTCCCCGTCCAAGATATGCTTTTTCAAGCCTTGATGTTTCTCGGATAATTCAAGAATGGCTTCTTGGACGGTAGCCCCGTTTGTAACTACGGTAGATTGGTTCTCGGTGAATTTCCTTAACGGTGAAGGAATAATGATCTTTGCCATGGTAGCTAATTATTTTAATGATTGATGATGTATTATATGACCGAATTTTCTTGAGGTAGAAATACTTTTTCTTCTTCAAAAATTCGTTCGGAATCTTTTAATCTCCATGATTGTATTTCATGGGCTTCTCCGTTTCGTATTGAAATAATAACATAGGAGAAAAAAGGCATTGCTTTTGCCAAATCATGCTCCGAAGCAATGGCGGGATGATTGGGGTGGGAATGATAAATCCCCAATAAATCCAAGTCGTTTTCTAAGGCGTATTTTTCGGCTTTCATATAATCCAAAGGGGAAATTTCAAATCTTCTTCTTTGGTCTCCCTCCTTGTCATTTATTACGGGAATGGCTAAATCGATACTCCTAATTTCACCATCTTTTCCGTATAGAAAACCGCAACATTCATTCGGGAAAGTTTTTATACCATCCTCTTGAATTACTTTTTTTGCGGAATCATTTATTTGAATTGTATTCATGTTAATTCAATTGCGAATTATTCAATTTTAACAATGGTTTTATTTGAATATTTGTTTCGTGACTTCCGAATATTTTGAAGCATCGTCCGCGAAGGTGGTAACGATATATCCTGCCTCGATTTTTTCGGCAATTTTTACGGCACCTAATAAGTTGGCGGCAGAGGAAGGGCTTACGGTTAGCCCTTCCTTTTTTGCCAATCTTTTAACCCATTCATATGCTTCTAAAGTATCTATTTCTCCTTGAGTATCCGCTATGGATGCATCATAGATTTTTGGTACGATAGCCGTTTCTAAATGCTTCCATCCTTCAAGGCCGTGCATTGGATTATCCGGTTGTAAAGCAGTAAGTTGTATTGCTTGATTATATTCCTTTAATTTCTTTCCTGTTCCTACGAAAGTACCCGTGGTTCCTAAGCCCGCAACAAAATGATTAAGCCGACCACCGGTTTGTTTAATAATTTCTTCAGCAGTGTTTTCGTAATGCGCTAGGAAGTTGGCTTGGTTCGCGTATTGATTGGCATAAAAGTATTTTTCGGGTTCTTTTTCGGCTAATTCACGAGCGACATTTTGGGCGCCATCCGTCCCTTCAAATCTTGATGTAAGTATTAATTCAGCCCCTAGGGATTTTAAAAGCAATTTTCTTTCTTCGGAGGCATTTTCCGGAAGGGCTAATTTTACTTTTATTCCTAGGGCGGAACCTATCGCTGCATAAGCGATTCCCGTATTTCCGCTAGTGGCATCCAATAAGGTTTTTTCCGGGTTTAAATTCCCGTTAAGCAAAGCCGTTTTAATAATATTAAATGCGGGTCTGGCTTTTATACTTCCACCTAATTGTTGCCATTCTAATTTAGCGTATATATAAACGCCTTTTTTGGAATATGCTTTTGAAATGGGATAAAGTGTAGTATTCCCGATTAATGCACTTACGCGGTGAATTGCTTTCTGAATCGTTCTGCTTGGTATGGTATTCGTCATTTTCGTATAGCAATAAAAAAACCGTCCTTCCGATAATTTCGGAAGGACGGTTCGGTTTATTAATATTATTATATCCGAGCTGCCTTATCCCGAAATTGGAACAAGAATCTTACGACAACAGCAGCAACAGATATTTATATTAAAATTCATTTTGTCAAAGTATTTTGTAATTAAACGTCGAACGCCTCTCCATGTTCTATGAAGAGGCGCTCGATATTTGTCACGATTCGGACAATGTAATTACTCTTCATCTCATGGGAGTGAACAGCAACAGCAACAAGATAGTGTGGAAATATTAAGCATTTTGCCTGAATCGTTTCAACAAACTTAATCGGGGATTACCATATTGTCAATCCCTGAAGCAATTTTTTTCCGGATTTTAACAATCATTCCTTAGAAATGGGTCTCTTTTTTCCGAATCAGCCAAGGAATAGATACTTTTACGGCGCAAAATCCGAAGCATGAAAAAGATATTGGTTGCCAATAGGGGAGAGATAGCCCTTCGAGTCATGAAGACCGCCAAGAGAATGGGTATATCCACCGTTGCCGTTTATTCGGAAGCGGATAGGAATGCCCCTCATGTAAAGTTCGCTGACGAAGCGATCTGCTTGGGTCCACCACCTTCCGCGCAATCCTATTTACTAGGAGAAAAAATCATAAAGGAAGCACTTCGCCTAGGAGTTGATGGTATACATCCGGGCTATGGTTTCCTAAGCGAGAATGCTGATTTTGCCGAAAAGGTATCCGCTTCCGGTATTACGTTCATTGGGCCTAGACCCGATTCCGTAAGGATTATGGGAAGTAAGTTAGCGGCAAAGGATGCGGTAAAGGATTTTGATGTTCCTCTTGTTCCCGGAACCGAGGAAGCCGTGACCGATAAGGTAGAAGCCAGAAAAATCGCGGATGGTATCGGTTATCCCATTTTAGTGAAAGCTTCTGCAGGAGGAGGTGGTAAGGGAATGCGTCTGGTGGAACGTTCCGAGGATTTCGAGGAGCAGTTGGATCGTGCGGTAAGTGAAGCTACTTCCTCCTTTGGGGATGGTTCCGTTTTTATAGAGAAATTCGTTACTAACCCAAGACATATTGAAATTCAAATCCTTGCGGATAACTATGGCAATACGGTCCACCTTTTTGAACGCGAGTGTTCCGTTCAAAGAAGGCATCAAAAAGTAGTGGAGGAAGCTCCTTCGGCTATTCTTACGGAGGATCTTCGTAAAAGAATGGGCGCCAGTGCCGTACAAGTAGCTCAGTCCGTAAATTATACGGGTGCGGGAACGGTTGAGTTCTTGGTGGATGATCATTTGAACTATTATTTCCTAGAGATGAATACCAGGCTCCAAGTAGAACATCCCGTTACGGAGATGATTACGGGTTTGGATTTGGTGGAGCAGCAGATACGTGTGGCAAGGGGCGAAAAATTAGCCTTTAGCCAAGAGGATTTATCCATCTGCGGGCATGCCTTGGAGTTAAGGGTGTACGCCGAGGATTCATACGATAATTTTATGCCGTCCACAGGAAATCTTGAGGTTTACATTCGTCCTGAAGGTGAAGGGGTTCGTGTGGATGATGGTTTCGAGGAAGGAATGGATATTCCCGTATACTATGATCCGATGATCGCCAAGTTGATTACTTATGGTAGTACAAGGGCTGAGGCATCGGAAAAAATGCTTCAAGCTATTGAGGATTATAAGATTAAAGGCCCTCAAACGACTTTGCCTTTCGGTCGGTTCGTTCTTAAGCATGATGCCTTTATTAGCGGAAAGTTTGATACGAATTTCGTGAAGAAATATTATTCCCCTGAGAAGTTGAGGGAATCTTGGTCGGAAGAGGCAAATGCCGCCGCGTTAGCCGGGGCGTTTGTCTTTGACAAGTTATCGGATAAACTTAGTGCTCCTCAAGTAGAAGAAAACGCTGCTTGGGGGAAGAGGTAAAACAAGCTTTAGCCATTAAAAAAGGGATGCATGAAAATGCATCCCTTTTTTAATGGCCGGTGAAGAAGGTTCACCACCGCATTCCCTTGTTCATATTATCTCTAAGGGCTTGCATATCTGAGATTTCCCCGAAGAAGGTTCTGCCATCCTCGAATTGTTCCACCAATTCAGCGGCGTCCTTGATGATTCTGGAAGAACTACCCTTACACACATCAATGTATTCCCTTAATTGTCGCTTTTCTTTTCTGAAGAAGCAGCGGAATAAGTAATACAGCGCATCCGGTACATGATGGGGTAAATGCTCCAGGTTTTGCGCGTGCCTGGCATCGTCTAGTTTGGGATTCAAGTAATTCTTATAAAAGGAATTTTGTGCGTACCATAAGTAATCATTGTGATTACCTCTCAGTAATTCCAATATCCATCTACTCCTTTCGTAATAATCCAAGGTAAGGGTGCTTCCTCTTTGAGTAGGTGGCGAATAACGGAAATCATAAGTTGAAATCCATCTGTTCCCGACTCTTGTAGAATTGAAATAAGTATAAGGAAGCCTTACGTGCGTTTTTACCTTGTCCATACAAGTAGAAAATTGCCCGTTGGACATTTCTTTCGTCCGGAACATGGAATGCATCAGCATAATGGTATAGAGGAAAGAAGGGGTATCCCTTGCCATTACCTCGAAACTGGTTCCCCAGGAGTCCGGGCGATTATGATTGTATATGTAAATCTGCGGGGATGATTTACCTGTTAGAAGTGCTTCGTAGATAGGGTATTGATAAGAATAACTATTAGAGTTATGATATCTTCCGGATTGCACGTTTACGATTGGGTCCAAGCTAACGGAACCGGAAAACCACTCTACGAAATGATCCGTAGGGAATTCCACTTGCGCCTTTAATAATACCTTTTCCACGATATTTTCCTTTTCGGAAAGAATATCCGTTCTTAACGGAGAAGACTCCCATCTTCCGAAAGCCGGGAAATTATTGTCCGAAAGGATTCTTAGGATATCAAGCAACTCGCCGGGGAGGTCGGTGCCCCATAGCGACTTAAAGTCAACCGCCATATCCGCAAGATTTTTGTTCTGCGGATTAGAATCTGTTTTCGTTTTTGCGATAAATTCCGCAAAATATCCTTTTGCTCCCTGGACAGGATTGGAAGTTAGAATTTGTGCGGAGGAGGTATTTCTTTTGAACAATCCCATTGAAGTGTGTCGTTTTATGACATAAAAATATAATTTTATTGCGTAAAAAAGAAGTTAGCATCCATTTTTTGCGCACATAAATATGGATTTTATGATTATTGTACTTATTCGAGGATATTAAACGCTGCCGAATAGGCATTGCCTTCCTTCAAATATTTGTAGGTTTGGGCCGTCCGGCTATCCAAACGAATTACGCTTAATCGGATATCTAATATTAATAGATTAATTTTTTTAACTATTTTTCCGAAACGGTATTTAAAAATTTTGGAATTCGTTTCAGTAACCAAATCATCAATCATTATGGTAAGAACTTTCTTACACTTTGGATTGTCTGCAATTCTCTGCCTTTTTACGGCAACGGGACTACTCGCGCAGACAACAGTTTCCGGTGTCGTATACGACGAAACCGGTGAAGGGATGATCGGTGCATCCGTTGTAGTGAAGGGAACCGTATCCGGTACGGTAACCGACTTTGACGGAAGCTTTGAATTATCCACGAACGAGGAGCCACCTTTTATATTGGAAGTAACCTACGTGGGTTACAAGCCCATTGAGGTAGAGGTGGCGGGAAGCGGCGCAATCGCCGATGTGAACATGGAAGTTGAAGGTGTTACCGGTACGGAAGTAGTAGTATCCGCTTCCAGAAAACCGGAAACCATCCTTGAATCTCCGGTATCCATCGAAAGATTGGACGCACGCGAAATCAAGAACACGGCATCAGCCAACTTTTATGATGCCATTGAAAACTTGAAAGGTGTACAATTGGGAACCAACTCCCTTACTTTCAAGGCGGTAAACACGCGTGGATTCGCTTCCTTCGCGAATACCCGTTTTGTACAGTTAATCGACGGTATGGATAACGCCGCTCCGGGTTTGAACTTCCCGGCGGGTAACTTGGTAGGTATCTCCGAGTTGGACGTGAACAGCGTTGAGCTTGTACCGGGTGCGGCTTCCGCATTGTACGGTCCTAACGCATTTAACGGTATCCTTTTGATGACCAGTAAGGATCCTTTCTATCAGCAAGGGTTAAGCGTTATGGTAAAAGGTGGTGTTACCCAGCAAAGCATGGAATCCGCAACGGAGCATTTCGCTTCCGCGGGAACCAACCCGTTCGGTGAGATCGGTATCCGTTACGCGAAAGCGTTCAACGACAAGTTCGCGATGAAGTTCAACTTTTCCTCCTTGCAAGGAACGGATTGGTGGGCGACGGACCGTCGTGATATCAACGGAGTCGGACTTGATAGTCCTTCCTATGACGGTATGAACGTTTACGGTGACGACTTTACCATCGGTTTGGACTTGACCAACCTTGCGACCGGTGAAACCACCAATACTTTGGTAACGCGTACGGGTTATGATGAAATTGATCTTGTAGATGATGGTTTTGATGCTACATCCTACAAATTCGATGCGGGTCTTTACTATAAGATCGGTAATAATGCCAAATTGATTTATAACTACCGTTTTGGTTCAGGTCAGTCCGTATATCAAGGAACCAACCGTTACCGTTTAAGAGGAATTACCCTTCAACAGCACAAGATTGAGTTGCAAGGTTCCAACTATTTCCTTCGTGGTTATACTACTCAAGAGAACGCGGGTGACTCTTACGATACCAAGTTTATGGCTTTCAACATCAACCGTGCTTGGAAGTCCGATATTGCTTGGTACACGGATTACTTGCTTGCTTACAATGGTATCTTGTTGAACCCTGCTTGGGCATCGGTTATGGCGCCACTGGGTTTACCAACGCCTAATAACCATGAGGAAGCAAGAGCTTTCGCGGACAATAATATTTTGAACAACAGTAACCTTGATGCGGCTCAGTTGGGCGTAATGAATACCATTGCCGGTGTTCTAGGTTTACCGGGTTGGTTCCGTGATGATGATGCTCGTTACCTTCCGGGTACGGCTGAATTCGAGCGTGCAAGGGAAACCATTAGCTACCGTGCCGATTTGGCGACAGGTTCTAAATTTATCGACCGTACTAAAATGTACCATGCGGAGGGTATGTATAATATCGCACCGCACATCAATGATTTCATGGATGTACAAATCGGTGGTAATTTCCGTCGCTATATCCTTGATTCAGGGGGTACAATCTTTAATGATGGTCCAAACGGATTTAAGGAAACCATTCCTATTAATGAGTTCGGTGCATACGTGCAGGTTTCCAAGGCATTTTTGGAGGATGATCGTTTGAAGATTTCCGCTTCCGCCCGTTATGATAAGAACGAGAACTTTGACGGTACGCTTTCTCCAAGAGCTTCCGTAGTATACAGTATGGGTGATAGAAAGCAGCACAACTTGCGTGCTTCTTATCAGTCAGGTTTCCGTAACCCGGATACCCAGCCACAGTTCATCGCCCTTGATTTGGGTGGTTTGATTCTTTTGGGTACTACCCAAGCGAACATGGAGAACTACTCCGTTGACCGTCCATATGGTGTAGGTCAAACGGCTACCATCTTAGGTACGGACGTAAGGGATGATTCCTATACGCTTTCTTCCGTTAGAGCATTCGCTGCAACCGGAGATCCATCCGTTCTTCAAAGAGCAGTAGTTGAGTACGTTAAGCCTGAGCGCGTAAGAGTATACGAGATTGGTTACAAAGGTTTGCCTATCGATAAATTGTTCTTGGACGTATCCGCGTACTTGAATGATTATACCGATTTCCAAGCACCACTTCAGGTAGCTACGCCATACTTGGGTTCTACCGGCGACTTGACCGGTGTGGATGATATCGTGAACAACCGTTTCGCTGTATTCCAGTTGTATTCCAACGCAACTGCGGGTGTAACTTCTTACGGTGTAGGTTTGAATACCGAGTATAGCCTTCCACGCAAGTTTAAGGTGAATGCGAACTACTCCTTCGCTGACCTTAAGTTTGACGAAGATGCTGATCCGGACATCCTTCCCGGTTTCAACACCGCGAAGCACCGCTTCAAGGTTGGATTCGGAAACTCCGACGTTTGGAAAGGTCTTGGGTTTAACTTGAGCTACCGTTACTCCACGGGATATGATTGGCAAGCATCTTTTGCCAATGGTTATGTTGAGCCATACGGTGTAATTGACGCACAGGTTTCCGCAAGGGTTCCTCAAATCAAGTCCATCGTTAAGTTGGGTGTCGCTAACTTGTTGAACGATGCATACCAAACCGCTCCGGGTGCTTCCTTCGTAGGTCGTCAGATTTACTTGGGTATCACTTATGACGAGTTGTTTAGATAATAGGATTTTATCCTAAAATCTTGAACGGGTCCGGTAAAAAGCCGGACCCGTTTTTTTGTGTACAAGTATTTTTTCTGAATAAAGGCTACAAATATCTGCTTAAGGGCCTCTATTAGTGTAACTTATTTGCGAAAAAATATGTCTTTTATTTGCTTTTCTGTAAACAATATTGTTAGATTTGTGTCATCTAAAAAATTAAATTGAGAAAAGAGCACTATGAATAATATTGTAACTCAGCGGTTTATAAAGTGCCATGATAAGTTGAAGGAGGATAACCGGGTAAGGTCAAGCAGACAGTTTGCCATGTCCTTGGATTATTTGCCCCAGAGTTTGAGCGAGATTTTGAAGGGTAGGAGAGACGTTACCATTGAGCTTCTTAGGAAGGCCATTGCGAAATATAAAATGAATCCCGTTTATGTTTTTACGGGTGACGGACCCATGTTCATGACGGAAGAGGACCACAAGTCCTTCCGTATTTTGACCATTGTTTCAAATGATAACGATGACGAGAAAATCGTACACGTTCCCGTTCCCGCACAAGCAGGATACGCCGGAGATGTTACCGATCCGTCATTTATCCAGGATTTACCAACTTATTCCTTGCCTGATTATAAATATAAGGTTGGAACGCACCGTTCCTTCGATGTAGCAGGGGATAGCATGGAACCCACTCTTTTTGAAGGGGATAAAGTTGTTTGCAGTTTCTTGGAACCCACCTTATGGGAAACCTCGCTCAAGGATAATTATGTTTATGTCATCGTTACTCGTGGTGATGTCCTTGTTAAGCGTATCGAAAACAATTT
>JAHDDF010000512.1 GCA_020629475.1 Saprospiraceae bacterium | reverse complement strand
ATGACCTCTGCCCTGTCAAGGCAGCGCTCTAAACCAACTGAGCTATAGCACTAGACGGAGAGCAAATTTATCCCGACTTTCGGAAAATCAAAACTCCCTTCGACTTTTTTTGGTATAACTGCTTTTTTCCCGTGGATCGTTCCTGAAAACGGTAATTTATTTCTCCAAGATTTCAAATGAAACTGAAATATTCCTACCGCCCTCATCCACAAGGGTAAGTACATGTTTCCCTTTTGCGGGATTGGTTTCCAACTCATGGAAATGTTGGGTCGTACCTAAGTATTGGTCATCCAAATGCCAATGGATTTCTTGGGCAGGATTCCTGTGCGTAGCCTTGAAAACCGTTCTTCCTTTTTGTCCGCCGTATTCCTTTGGGACATAAATTTTCATTCCCTCCTTGGGGTAAATCAACTGAAGGGGATTCCCGTCCGCACCATTTCCTTCAGGAAAACATCCCTCTCTCCAAGGAGGCAGTTTTTTGTAAGAAGGGTTTTTAGACGTATAGAAATATTCCTCCAAGGGCGGCAGCACAAACCATGACTTTTCCCGACTTTGTAAAGGTGGATGGCATAAGGGTTGAACCCTTTTTCCTTGCTCGTCCAAGAAGATTTTCCTATGATAAGGACAAACCTTTCCCCGGTCACAACTAGCGGGAACCCGTATGGTATCCTTTACCACACAATCCGGTCCGGCCAGCATTTGACTTTTAGGACAAATGGCAAGTTCAGAACGCTCGTCTTCCGGTACGTCAAACCACCCCGAGGCGGGTAATAACTCAAATAAATCAAAAAGAATGGGTGCCGCCGCATATGCACCCACCAATCCCGGTCTGCCTTCACCATCCGCGTTTCCTACCCAAACCCCCACCGCGTACCTTGGCGTAACACCCACCGCCCAAGCATCCCGGAAACCGAAACTTGTCCCTGTTTTCCAAGCAATCCTTTCCTCCGGTTCAAACGTTTCCCATTCTCCCTCATCCGTGGGGCGTTCCACGTACCTAATGGTTTCGAAAGTTTGATGAATAGCGGCGGCACTCAATAAACCCGTCTCACTTTTTCCTTTCCTTGGTTTTTCCACCTCTGATAATTGTAAAACGGGTTCATGCCAATCATCAGGGGAATATTTTCCGTCATTCTGATAATAGCGGTTTAGGACCCGAGCCATGGAGGCGTAGGCATTGGTAATATCAAATAGGTTTCCCTCCGCACCGCCTACAATCAAGGTCAAGCCATAATGCGCGGGTGGTTTATTCAAGGTGCTTATCCCCATCTTCTTGAGCTTACCGTGGAATTTCGGCGTGCTGTAGCGTTGCAGCATCCTTACGGCAGGGATGTTCAGGGAGCGGATAAGGGCGCGATCAGCGGGTACCACGCCATCATATGTGTCATAATAGTTTTCCGGACGGTAGCGTCCCATCGTTGTCGGGATATCCGAAATTAATTCCGAAGGAAGTAAGCTTCCCTCATGAAGCATGGACGCGTATAAAAACGGCTTAAGGATACTTCCCGTACTCCTTGGGGCACGGATGATATCCACGTCGGGTGCGTGTTCCTTAGCCGTTCCGGGCATATTGCCTACATATGCTAGAACTGCCCCCGTTTCCACGTCTTGTATCATGATACAGGCATTGTGGATGCCGTTACCGTCTAGGCGGGGTTTATGCCTTTTTAATACTGAATTACTTCTTTCTTGAAGAAATGGGTCAAGGGTGGAAGTAAAGCGACTGCGCCTATTTTTATTCGCGAATGAAGGCTTTACGCTCTCAAGGAGATGGGGTGCTAAACGGGGTAGGGGTTTGGGCTTATCCGGCAATCCCTCCTCCTTGGCTAGTTCAGCCGTTGTGGCATCAATTATGCCTCTTTCCATAAGCCTGTCCAGGAGCCGATTCCTTTTTTCGATTAGGGCTTTCCGGTTCCTGCCCGGGTGGATGAGGGAAGGGCTATTCGGTAATACCGCCATTGTAGCCGCCTCGCCCCAAGAAAGCAATTCCGGTTGTTTACCGTAATACCTCCAAGAAGCGGATTCCAAACCTACCACATTTCCCCCGAAGGGAGCGTTGGTAGCATAAAGCGCAAGTATTTCGTCCTTGGAATAACCCCATTCCAAACGCGTAGCCATGATGGCTTCAATAAGTTTATTAAACACGTTTCGTTTCTTGTCCCCTCTTGCCAATCGGATAACCTGCATGGTGATGGTACTGCCGCCACTCACTACTCTTTGATTCCGGATATTTTGTTCTACCGCACGGGCGATTCCCTTGGGGTCTACGCCCCAATGTTTCATGAATCGCCGGTCTTCGAATTCAATGATTGCCGCCTTGAATTTTTCCGGGATATCCTCGGAGTAGGGAAAACGCCATTGCCCGTCCTTGGCGATGGAAGCGCCTAATAATCCTCCTTCCCGATCCTCAAGGACCATGGAGGTCGGGGCATCGAATAAAGGACGGGGTAAGCAAAAGATATAAAGCAATAGTAGTACAAGGAAAAAGCCCAGGGTTTTCCATCTGTGCCGCTTGAAAAAAAAGAGGAATACGGATTTAAGCAGCTTCATTTTCTGTTGGTTTTGGGGTGTAGCCCACCAAGAAAACCCCTAGGAAAATAATGGAGCCGAAAATGATTTTTTGCAAGGGTAATTCATCCCCCCTGAAAGCTACCGCAATAAGGGTAGCGATAACGGGCTGCAAGTAAATGTAAGCTCCTAGAACACCCGGGTGTACCTTGGTCAAGGCAAAGCCGTTGAGCAGATAAGCCAGAAAGGTCGTGAATAGGATAACGTAAAAAAGGGACA
>JAHDDF010000511.1 GCA_020629475.1 Saprospiraceae bacterium | reverse complement strand
ACCCGCGACCCCCTGCGTGACAGGCAGGTATTCTAACCAGCTGAACTACCGGACCTGATGATTATATCACCAACTGTTTCTTTAACAGCGATGGCAAATGTATAGCAGTTTTTTTAATTAGTCAAGAACTAGAGTAAAAAAAGTTAAAAAAAATTCTCCCTGACCTTTCATCCCCTTAGGATTGTTAATTTTGTAAGCACTTTCTGAAAAACCGAAGAGGAACTTCCCCGTTTCCTCCTCACAAATTGGATTTCAATGGTATTTCTGGATTTCGAACGACCCCTGGAAAAGTTGTACGAGCAACTGGAGAAAATCCGTGAAATCGAGGCGCAAGGCGATGTCGATGTTTCCGCTACCATCAAGGAGCTGGAACGAAAAATCAAAACCGCGCAAAAAGAGATTTACTCCAACCTCTCCGGATGGCAAAAGGTACAATTGAGCCGCCACCCGGAAAGACCCTATTCCTTGTACTACATCAACCAGATGTGCAAGAAGTTCGTGGAACTGCACGGTGATCGATACTATAAGGACGATAAGGCAATCGTAGGAGGGATCGGAAACTTGGATGGTCAATCCGTGGTGATTATCGGTCACCAAAAAGGCGTAAATACCAAAATGCGGCAATATCGCAATTTTGGTATGGCAAACCCTGAAGGCTACCGCAAGGCATTGCGCCTGATGAAAATGGCGGAACGCTTCGAGTTGCCCGTGGTATGCTTGATTGATACACCGGGTGCGTATCCTGGCATCGAGGCGGAAGAACGTGGGCAAGCGGAAGCTATCGCTAGAAACCTCTTTGAAATGGCACAGCTGCGCACGCAAATCGTTTGTGTGGTCATTGGTGAAGGTGCATCCGGCGGAGCCATCGGGATTGGTTTGGGAGACCGTGTTTTCATGATGGAAAACACTTGGTATTCCGTAATTTCCCCTGAATCTTGTTCCTCCATCCTTTGGAGAAGCTGGGATTACAAGGAGCAAGCCGCTGAAGCCTTGAAACTTACCGCCGAGGATATGCACGGCTTCGGGATTGTTGATGGTATCATCAAGGAGCCCCTTGGTTGTGCCCATAACAACAAGGAAGAAATGGCAAAGGTGCTGAAGCGCCACTTGAAAAAGGAAATCGCTGAACTGAAGCAAATCCCTATGGATGATTTGCTGAATATGAGAATAGAGAAGTATCGTAAAATCGGCCGCTATGAGCAGGCCGGCGTAAAACAGGAGGAAACCGTATCGAATGACGAATAAGAAAACCGCCAAGGCAGGGAAGGAGGGTCCCGCCAAGGCACAGAATTCGGGTATGGGATTTTTGGAAAGATTCCGCTTGTTCATGTATCGGCGCAGGCTGAAAAATGAACGCAGGAGCGGAGCTGTGGAGCATGTCTCCGTCTCATTCAATGAGGCAAGGAGAATAGGTATCCTTTTTAATGCCTCTGACGAGGAACAACGATCAAACGTAAGGCTATACGCCGACCGCCTCAAGAAAAAGCACAACAAAAAAGTAGAACTCCTAGGTTTTTATAACGATAAGGAGGAGCACGAAAAAGAGGCTGAATTCAAGTATTACACCAAGAAGGATTTGAATTGGTTTTACGTCCCCGGAAAAGCGGACGTCAAGGGATTCGTCGGTGAGAAATTCGACATCCTTGTCAATTTTATCAGTGAACCCTCCGTGCATTCGGAGTGGATCATGACCCTTTCCCACGCAAAATTCCGCGTAGGACGGTACACCAACAGCACGGATTCCTTGGATTTAATGATCGACGAAAAGAAAAAGGATCCGGCACACTTCATCGGTTTAGTGGATATGTACTTGAAAATGTTTAACAAAAAACCGAATGAAGCACAACCGGTTTAAGGGTGTCGGTGTGGCATTGGTCACGCCTTTCCGCGACGGGAAAATTGATTTTGATGCCTTGGAAAAGGTCATCGAGCACGTTATTGCCGGAGGGGTAGATTATTTGGTTTCCCTTGGTACAACCGGGGAATCGGTAACCTTGGATCAAGAAGAAAAACATGCCGTCCTTGATTTTACGATAAAAGTAAATGCGGGTAGATTACCCATCGTTGCCGGTTTCGGCGGTAATGATACCCGTCAACTTATCAAGGAAATCCAAGCCTATCACTTCAAGGGCATTGATGCCATTTTATCCAGTAGCCCTGCCTATAATAAACCGACTCAAGAAGGAATTTACCAACACTATATGAAATTGGATGCGGAAAGCCCCCGACCCATTATAGCTTATAATGTTCCCGGGCGTACTTCTTCCAATATCACCGCGGATACCATGCTTGCCTTGGCGCACGATAGCAAGAATATTTTTGCCGTAAAAGAGGCTTCCGCCGATATGAGCCAAGGCGCTGCTATTATCAAGCATCGCCCCAAGGATTTTCTTGTTATTTCAGGCGATGATCCCACGGCATTGCCCTTGGTTTCAATGGGAGGTGATGGCGTGATTTCCGTTATTGCCAATGCGCTTCCCAAGGAGTTTTGCCCTGCTATTCAAAGTGCCCTTCAGGGCGATTTCAAAACGGCGGCAAAACACCATATCCAATTATCCGGCGTCCATAAGTGGCTTTACGCCGATGGAAACCCCGCCGGCGTAAAGGCGGCAATGGAAATGATGGGCATCTGTTCCCGCGAAACCCGCCTACCCCTCGTCCCCGTAGGAAAGAAAGTCTACGAAGGATTGAAAAATGAATTAATAGACCTAGGTATCATCGTCCCCGATGATGCTATCGCTTAGCTAGCTCGCCTAAATTCGTAGGACGACTGAAGTCGTCCTACGAATAAGCCCGCT
>JAHDDF010000510.1 GCA_020629475.1 Saprospiraceae bacterium | reverse complement strand
AGCAGGTGTTGAAGCACCTATGAGAGGTGGAATCGCGCATGATTTCAGGACCGCTCCCGGATTCAACGTAGCTAACGTATACTTCACTAATCCAAGTAACGGTTTCATCAATTTCCACCAAGCACGCCAATTCTATTCCCCAAGATATAATCCAAGCGTACTTGCCAATCCTAACTATAACCCTAACGATAATAGGACAACCCTTTATTGGAATCCGAGAGTATTCACCAACGAAGAAGGAAAAGCGACCCTTAGCTACTTCAATGCTTCCTTGGTTAGTACTTACAGAATCATTATCGAAGGACTAGCGGAAGGCGGAAGACCGGCAAGGGCGGAAACTACTTATTTCACCAAGAAAGCCCTTTCCGTAGACGCCAAGGTTCCCGTATCCGCTACACACGGCGATAAATTGAAAATCCCCTTCGTTATTTCCAATAACACCGGGCAAGCACTGCAGGGAAATATCCGTGCTAACGCACCGGGAATGGAAATCCAAGGCGGAAATTCAGTTGCGATAAGCGTTCCCGCCAATACGACCAAAACGGTATACGTAGAAGGTAAGATTTCCAATAAGGCGCAAAAAGGCATGAAGCAATATTCCTTCGTGTTCCAATCCGGTGCCATGCAGGAAACCATTACCAAGCAGGTAGAGATTTTACCGAAAGGATTCCCAAGGAGCGTTTCCTTGTCGTCCAACCAATTGCAAAGGACATTCAAGTTCCAAATCGGGGATTACTTGGATGGAACCTTGGAAGGACAGTTGGGTGTATTCCCAAGCATCATGGATGAATTATTCTCCGGGGCGGAATCCATTTTCCGTGAGCCGTACGGTTGTTTCGAGCAAACTTCCTCTTCCAACTACCCCAACATCATGGCATTGCGCTACTTGGAAGAAAAGGGAGACACCGATCCTGCCCTGAAGAAGAAGGCATTAGGATTATTGCAAAAAGGATATAACCGCCTAGTAGGTTTCGAATGTTCCAATGGCGGTTTCGAGTGGTTCGGGAATGACCCTGCCCATGAAACCTTGACCGCTTACGGATTGGTACAATTCCAAGACTTGAGTAAGGTGTACCAAGGCGTGGACAAAAGCATGATCAAGCGTACCCAAGACTGGTTGGTTTCCCGCAAGGACGGTAAAGGCGGATTCGATCAGCGCCGTAACGGTCTTGACGGATTCCGTGGCTCCTCCTACGAGGTAGGAAACGCTTACATCGTATATGCCTTGACCGAGGTAGGATACAAGGGGATCAAATCGGAATTAGCGCATACCACCAAGATGGCATTGGAAAGCAAGGATGCTTACCGTTTAGCCTTGGCAGCCATCGCCAATTACAATATGGGCAATGATGATGACGCGAAAAAATGCCTTAGGGCATTGGAGAGTCAAATCAAGGAAAGCCCGGCTGATTTCCAAGTAGCGGAAACCATTACGAATAGCTACGGTAATAACCGTTTCATCGAAACGGCATCCTTGTACATCATTGCCGCTTTGAGGGGCGAGGATTACAACAAGGGCTCCTTGGAAAAAGCGGTGCTTTACCTATCCGAGAATCGTGCGGGCGGTGGATTCGGTTCCACCCAAGCTACCGTTCTTTCCTTGAAGGCATTCACGGATTATGCCGAGCATACCAAGCGCCCGGCTACCTCCGGAAAAGTACAATTGTACGTGAACGGAACCAAGGTGGGCGAAAAAGCGTACACACCCGAATCCAAAGGTAAAATCCAATTGGAACTTGCCTCTCATTTACGCAAGGGAGAGAATACGGTTACCGTTTCCTTCGCGGATACGGAGACGCCCCTACCCTATGCCGCAGATATCAATTGGGTGTCCCTTACACCTAATAGTTCCAAGGATTGCCGCGTGGATCTAAACACGGAAATCATGGCGGACGAAGCTAAGGTTGGTGAAACCGTAAGGCTTAGCGCCAAAGTGGTAAACGTGGCGGATGATTTGGTACCGACACCCATCGCGCTTATCGGGATTCCTGCGGGATTGTCCTTGCAACCTTGGCAATTGAAGGAGATGAAGGAGAAAGGCGTATTCGATTATTACGAAATCCAAGGCGCTTACCTCGTGGCTTATTTCACCTCCATGAAGAAAGGGGAAACCAAGGAAATCAACCTTGACCTCAAAGCCGATATCCCCGGGGAATACGTGGCTCCCGCCAGTACCGCTTACTTGTATTACGACAAGCAGGACAAGGACTGGGAATCAGGGACGAAAATCACGATTAAGCCGTAAGAAGAGACGTTAAACTTTAGATGTTAGACATAAGACGGGACCAAAAGCCCTGTCTTATGTCTAACATCTAAATTCTAACATCTCAAAAATGAAAAACTACCACCGAGATGAAAAGATTTCTTTTACTCATAGCCGGTTTCTTGCCTTTATCCTTGTTCGGGCAGGCATTGAACCAAGACCCCTACCTCAACTATTACCTAGGACAAAACTTAAATCATGCTTCTTTGGGAAGTCTTCTGGGACGGACTTATGACGGCATTGCCAAAATCCCCTTGGCACAAAACCTGCCGGGTTCCTGGATATACGGTTATTCATTGAACCATATGCCCCTAATGGAGCGTAGCACGGATGCCTCCATGCCATTCGGGCGTTCTTATTTATCCGTTGCTTTACCCAGGACGGGAAATACGGGTTTGGAATTCCAAGGCTCTAATTTCGGGGAAATAGACACTTCCATAAAGGGTAAGTACGGGATTGATCGATAAAATCGCGTATCCTTTTTAATTTCCATAATTACCAAGGGGATTTGGACAAGAACGAAAACGGTTTCAGGGACCTTGCCCAAA
>JAHDDF010000509.1 GCA_020629475.1 Saprospiraceae bacterium | reverse complement strand
AATTTTTTGATTAATCGAGGCGAAAAATTGGGATGATAGCAGGGCTATCAAGCCCAATTTTTCAACGAAGAGTAAGCGAAAAAGTGGGCTTCGTAGACCAATTACTAAATTTTAAACAAGCTCTAACTACCGAGATAAGTTTTCATACCGTTTAACCTTTCATAAAAGAAGACCACCATGAAAAGGACACTATTCCTATGCCTATGCGTCATGGGCACATTATTGATTTCTTGTTCCAAAACCAATACCCCGGAAACGGATCAAGGTGAAGTAGTTGAGCTGAATTACGATGAAATAACCCTAGAAGTACCCAGAACGGCGGAGCCGCCCTCGCCGCCCATTAGCAAAACCAAACCCGGCGTCCCGCCACCTCCACCGCCTCCACCCGTTATTGAGGAAATCTCCGCTGATGCCGTGTATTCCCTAACGGATTCCGAGATGCCGAATCAGCAATCACACACCTTCAGTTGGTCAGCCACCGAAAAAGAAAGAAAACCCCAAGCCACTGAGGATTACGCCAAAATCAACGAGAACGAATTCCTCAGTCCTTCCGACAAGCCCTTATCTACCTTTTCCATAGATGTGGATAACGCGGCTTACGCCAATGTCAGGCGAATGATCAACTACGGTTCCATGCCTGATCCGGATGCCGTACGCATCGAGGAAATGATCAATTACTTCAATTATGATTATCCATCGCCCAAGGACAATCATCCTTTTTCCGTCAATACCGAAGTAGGGGAGTGCCCCTGGAATGCGGAGCATCGTTTGCTTCACGTAGGCTTGCAAGGATATAAGGTAGATTTCCAACAAGCACCCGCCAATAACTTGGTATTCCTCTTGGACGTTTCCGGTTCCATGGACTCACCGAATAAGCTACCATACGTGAAGAAGTCCATGGAAATGATTCTTCAGCAACTTCGTCCTAGCGATAGAGTGGCAATTGTCGTTTACGCCGGTGCGGCAGGCTTGGCGTTACCTTCCACTTCCGCATCTCAAAAAGGTAAAATCCTTCAAGCCATTGATAATTTGAGCGCGGGAGGTTCCACGGCAGGAGGCGAAGGCATCAAACTAGCATATAAGGTAGCCAAGGAGAATTTCAAGAAAAACGGGAACAATAGAATCATCCTTTGTACCGACGGCGATTTCAACGTAGGTGTTTCCACCAATGCCGGATTGGAACGCTTGATCGAAAAGAAAAGGGATGAAGGCGTATTCCTGACCGTCCTAGGATTCGGGATGGGGAATTACAAGGATTCCAAATTGGAAACCCTTGCTGACAAAGGGAACGGAAATTATGGTTACATCGATAATTTAAACGAAGCCAAGAAAATGCTCGTAACGGAAATGGGCGGTACTTTCCTGACCATTGCCAAGGACGTGAAGGTTCAAGTGGAGTTCAACCCGGAGTATGTAGCGGCTTACCGCTTGATCGGTTATGAAAACCGCAAACTCGCCGATAAGGACTTTAATGATGATACCAAGGACGCGGGTGAATTAGGCGCCGGACACTCCGTTACCGCCTTGTACGAGATTGTACCCAAAGGCGTACCTTTCTCCAAGGATGGCAACGTGGATGCCCTTCGTTATCAAAAGGTAAACTCCTCCGGTATTAAGGACGGTGAATTTGCTTACGTGAAGTTCCGTTATAAAAAACCAACCGGAACCAAGAGCATCCTCATGCAAGAAGCGATTAATGGCGGTTTAGTCTTGGACGGCAAGGAAAGAACGGAGAATTACAAGTTATCCGCCGCCATTGCTACTTGGGGTATGTTACTCCGCGATTCTAATTTCAAGGGCAAGGCAAGCTATGATATGGCATATGAGCTCACAAAATCCTCCTTGGGTAAGGATCCTTTCGGATATCGTTCTGAATTGTTGTCTTTGATAAAGAAATCGGAGAATTTAGCGGTAGGGGAAGCTTCCGCTTCTAAATAATCATCCCACCAACATCCCCACACACTCGAACCGTTCAAAAACGCTTCGGGTGTGTGGGGCTTTTTCGTTGAGCTCCTCGGTAAGGTCTTGCCCTGCCCAATGTTCGTAGTGCCGTCCGTTTCTCCACAAACGGCTTTCCGTTACGTCATATATTTTTCCTTCGTAGGCAACCCAAATCTCTTCCATGTCTTGTCCGTTCCTTAGGGCGAGCTGGCTACGTTTATATTCCGGAAGTTCCATTTTTTTTAAGATTTAAGGCGTAAGATAGTGGATAGTAGAATTCAGTGAGTCGGTCAAAGCTTTCATGAAGAAAATGTGACCCTGAATTCTTTCAGGAATTTTAAATCGTCATTTCTTCTTAAGTATTGAAAAATACTACACACCAAATAATATTCTGAATCCTACTTGATCCCGTAAAATGGTTTTTGGTGGGCTTTATTTTCGGGATAGTAATTTTTGTTCTTTGAGGGGTCTCCCTAATATCCTATTTTACTGATTTTCAATAAGTTTTACAAGGGCGAAATTTTTGTTGGTTTAAGGTGTGAATTAATCTTGATTTTACTATCAAATGAAGCGACAATACCTTACTTTTGCACCGAATTTCAATACCTTCTCAGAGAAAGAGAAATATGAAATATACCATCACACTTCTTTTTAGCCTTGTTCTTTTCTTCTTTTCCACTACTAGCGTAGTGGCACAAGATAACGGACATGGCGATAGCCACGGCAATGATTCCCACGCGACCGAAGCCCACGCACACGAGGGAGAAAACCACAATCACGAGCATTCCCATGACGGGGAAAAGCATGATCATGACCACTCCCATGACGGGAAGGATGGTCACAAGCATGATGCTCATGGTGATGACCACGGTCA
>JAHDDF010000508.1 GCA_020629475.1 Saprospiraceae bacterium | reverse complement strand
ACGACACAAGCGGTTTCAACACCCGGCTCGACACCTGTATAGGTAATACATTGGGACATTTCATCCAAGAAGAATTGGATATTATCCGAGGTCTCGGCACAAGTTTGAATACTTGCTACCTCACCTAGCAAATCGCCGGCATCAACACAGGTTTCCCCTGAAAGCCCAACATAAATGGTTTCCTCGATATATTCCGTAGGGGTACAAGCCACGTTGAGGGTCATTTGATCCGAGCAGCCCGTTTCAATATGCTCTATGTATATTTCGTAGGTTCCTAAACCAAAGGAAAAGCTAGTCCCCAAGGCGGTTTGCCCAAAATTGAGTCCAAGTGTAGCAAAGGAACCCGGGATTTGGAGTTGGGCAATTACCATATCCCCGTATTCATTCAGTAAATCCCCGCCTTCGATGAAAGGATTAGCCGGATTCAATTGCCAGTCACCCGTTGGATCCCAAATATTCATTTGATCCACCAATTCCTGCATGGTCATGAACTGGTAAGTATACGTTTGATCGTTGATTTGCCAATCCTGTAACTCATAAGGCCCTGCGGCACCTTGCCCAAGGAGGGTAAAGTAAGAATAAACCGCTATGGAGTCGAATTCACAGCCCCCGTACAAACCATCATAGGGGGTTCCGTTAATAAGGATTTCGTATTGGCTAGCAAGCACGTCCTCCAAATCAGGATTCAGGCAGAGTGTTGCCTTGGAGGTACAATCATCCAATAAAACATTCACGACATCTTCCAATTCCGGGCATTCATCCTGGGCTGAAACGGAAGATATCGTGAAACAAAAAAACGCGATCAAAAATAGAGGTAAGTAAAGGTTTCTCATCGAATAAAAGCTGAATGTTTTCATGTCCCCACTGCCTTACACATTATAAATTCAAACATATGAATGCAATTATAATACCAACATTCCTCAAAAGGGGCACATTACGGATACAAGGAAGCGTTAATGTATCGGCATGTCATTCATCTTACGGCTAGTATTAAAATTCGTTTCGAGAAAACGGGCTACAAAAGGACATAAATGGCAGGATGGGATTATTTTGCGGAAAATTACTCAAGTAAATCATCCATGAAGGGCTATTTCGCCATACAAGTGTTAATTTTTATTCTTTGTATTTCTTCTCCCATCTTTGGGCAGGAGGAAGTCAAGGATTCTACCCAAGCGAATATTTCCACTCGTTGGTTGGGCTTCGATATCGCAATCAATGAAGGCATACCCATTTTAGTGGATACTGATTTCGTGGGAACGAACCGTGTCACCGGTAAAATCGGGCATTTCGGTTTAAATATTTTCCGGCAAAGGATCAATCTATTCAAGCACAAATTGAATATCGATTACGGCTTCGGGATATATTTTGACCGTTATGATTTTACGAAGCCCTACGTTTATTATAACAGGAACCAAATATTCACCTCACCCTCAGCAACGGGCTGGGTTACGGGTACCTCAAAAATCAGGCTCCGCGTGGTCCGTTTCGAAGTCCCCGTTATGGTGAACTATACATTCATGCCGGGAAAACGCTTTAGTCCCCACATTACCGCAGGTGGATTCCTAAACATTAACCTAGGCGAAAAATGGAAATTCCTTGAACCTGAAGTTACACGGGGAGAAATTTTCAGGGATTTTGACGTACGGGATTTCAGTTACGGGTTAAGGGCTGAAATCGGTGCGGGTCCCATTACTTTATTCTCTACCTATAATTTCCGTCCCTTCTTTTATCAAGAGGATTTTCAAATCTTTTCCTTTCGTGAATTCAGGGCGGGAATACGAATCATTCCCTTCTGGAAAATTTAAGCACGGCGGCAAATACGGAACATCCGGTAAATCTCCGTAATTTGCGGTACGTTTTTACATCAATCATCACAACAAAAACCGACCATAATGAGTAAGAGCCGTTTAACACCGCTAGCAAAACTCCTGATCACAGTCCTTATCGTGGGTGCTTTGTTCTTCGGGGGAAGGTACGTGTATAACAACTTTATTAACAAGGATAACACGACCACCACCACGACTACCACTACCGACAACAACTCAGGTAACACCACCAATACCACTACGACAACGGATACCAATTCCGGCAAAACCGACAACCGTACCTCCTTTACCTATAAACCTAAGTCACCTATTGGTGGGAAGTTAATGGGTGTTGTTGAGCTAGGGGCAAGTGGTTTCAATAATTTCATTATTAACAAAGACCGTGACGACAACTGGGAATTGGAAAAAGCGGAATACGGTTCCAGCCTCGTGTATGACGGAATGGCTTCCGGCAAGGACGTAACCACAACCTTGAAGAATTACATTTCAGGCATCTTGGATTATGGCGTTTCCGGCAAGGATGTCCATTTCGTGGTTTCTTCGGGTGCCATGAAAGCTGCGGAAACCCAGCCCATCATCAAAGGTTTGAAAGGAATGGGTTACGTAGTAAACGAGGTAACGCCTGAACAAGAGGGTTCCCTTGCCCTAAAGTGCGTTTTACCTAAAGACTTCGAGGATTCCGCTTTCGTAGTAGACATCGGCTCCGGTAACACAAAGGTGAGCTGGATGGAAGGAGGAAGAGTAAAGGCGGTTGAGACATACGGCGCGAAATACTACAAGAACTCTACCGCGGATAGCAAGGTTCTAGCCGAAGCAACCAAGGTGGGCGAAGGTGTTCCTTCCAGCAAATCCAAGCGTTGTTTCATCATCGGAGGTGTTCCCTTCCAAATGGCGAAGCAAGTAAGAAACGGCAAGGAGCGTTATACCGTTTTGAAAGCACCGGGTGATTATGAGCCGGATGGCGCAAAAATGAAATCCGGATTAAATATCTACCAAGGATTGAA
>JAHDDF010000507.1:1616-2833 GCA_020629475.1 Saprospiraceae bacterium | reverse complement strand
ATGAAGGATGCGAGAGTCGATTATGTAAACCTTAGGATATCCCATTATGAAATAAGTTACGAACAAACGAAGGACGCTCTTGAGTTCATGGAAGAATATTTCGAGCACAAGGAGGAATACATGGAGTTAAAAAGGAATCAGGAGAATAATTTTTACGAGAAAGAATCCGAATTGGCGAACCGTTGGCTGGGTATCGCTAAGGCGAACCGAAGCCGCTTGGAATCTTACATTAGGAAACTATCCCGAAAGAGAGGATAATTTTTCTAAAATCATCAATGCATAACTCTTTGCTTTACCCTACCTTTGCGGCTTAAATTTCAAGGACGATGACGGGAAAGCTGTTAGATGGTAAGGCGGTAGCCAATCACCTCAAGGAGGAAATCAGGAAGGAAGTAGAGCAAATCAAGGAAGCAGGAGGAACCGTTCCGCACTTGGTTGCCGTTCTAGTTGGAGATAATCCGGCTTCGCAGTCTTACATTAGGAATAAGATGCGCTCCTGTGATCAATGCGGCATCCGTTCCACCGTTATCAAGAAATCCGCGGATATTTCCGAGGAAGCCCTGCTGAAGGTTATCGATGATTTGAACAATGATGATGAGGTTCACGGCTTCATCGTTCAATTGCCTTTGCCGGAGCACATCGACGAGGAAAAAATCACCTTAGCCATTGATCACCGCAAGGACGTGGATGGTTTCCATCCCGTAAATTTCGGTCGTATGGCATTGGGCTTGGATGCTTACTTGCCGGCTACGCCAAACGGGATTCTTGAAATTATTAAGCACTATGAAATCCCTACTTCAGGGAAACATTGCGTAGTCGTAGGAAGAAGTAATATCGTAGGAAGCCCCATGTCCATCTTAATGGCAAGACGAGGTTATCCCGGTAATTGTACCGTTACCATTACCCACAGCCGCACCCAAAACCTTAAGGAGGAATGCCTTCGCGCGGATATAATCATCGCCGCTATCGGTCGTCCCAATTTCATTACCGCTGATATGGTAAAAGACGGCGCAGTCATCATTGATGTAGGTATCAATAGGGTAGAGGACCCCACCGCCAAGCGCGGTTATCGCCTTAAGGGCGATGTGGATTTTGAAGCCGTAAAAGAAAAGGCATCCTTCATTACGCCCGTACCGGGAGGCGTTGGTCCCATGACCGTAGCATCCCTTATCCAAAATACATTGAAAGCAGGAAAGGGAGAGATTTATTGATCAATT
>JAHDDF010000507.1:0-1516 GCA_020629475.1 Saprospiraceae bacterium | reverse complement strand
CATTCGTAATTCATTAACACCCGCTTTATACCGGAAGGTAAACCCACCTCGTTTATTATCCATAACCAAAATCTAGGTGTCATGGGTAGTACTGATTTAGAGATGAAAAACGCCAAGAAAAGGCGAATGAGCGCTGTTTTGCTAACAATATTCCTTCATTTAGGACTTGTTGGAGGTTTTTTTCTAATGGGAAGTGACTTCGGGCAAGATATCAAGTCTCAATTAACGGAATGGCTAGGGAACGAGACCGAAACCCCTGCCTAACACTTAAAAGGGCTATAGTTTACCCAATCATATACCTGAACTACTTTTGAATTGTCCCGCCCCTTTCCCACTAACCCGGGAAAGGGGCTTTTCAATTATATCCACAAACAATCTTTCCCGAATTTCATTACCTTTCGGAACCAAAATTTCAAGGAATGAAATACAGCGAATTAGGAAACACCGGATTACAAGTATCTAAAATTTGTCTTGGCTCCATGACGTGGGGCGAGCAAAACACCGAAGCGGAAGGTCACCGTCAAATGGATTATGCCATAGAGCGAGGCATTAACTTCATTGATACCGCCGAATTATACTCCGTCCCGGGAAGAAAGGAAACCCAAGGAAGCACGGAACGTATCATCGGGACTTGGCTAAAGGGAAGGCAAGACCGTGATAAGATAATTATCGGTTCCAAGATTTGCGGCCCCTCGGCAGGACTTTCTTATATCCGTAACCCATTGAATTTTTCCAAGGAGCAGATTGCTATCGCGGTAGAAGGTTCCTTGAAGCGTTTACAAGCGGATTACATAGATTTGTATCAACTTCACTGGCCGGAAAGAAAAGCGAATTTCTTCTCCACGCTTGGCTACGTTCATGACGAAAATGATCCTTGGGAAGACAACTTTTTGGAAATCCTTGAGACGCTTCAAGGGTATATCCGGGAAGGAAAAATCCGCCATATCGGAATTTCTAATGAAACCGCCTGGGGCGCCATGCGTTATTTGCATTTGGCGGAAAAGCACGACCTACCACGCATGGTTTCTATCCAAAATGCTTATAACCTCCTGAACCGTAGTTTTGAGGTAGGACTAGCGGAGGTCGCCGTTCGTGAAAAATGCGGCTTGTTGGCGTATTCCCCGCTTGCATTCGGGATGCTCACCGGGAAGTATCATAAGAAGACGGCTAGGGAGGATGCGCGGATTTATAAGTACAAGCAATATGCTAGGTATAGTGCGCCTCACTCCATGGAAGCTACCGCGAAATATCTGGCTATCGCTGAGAAATACGGTATCTCACTCACCCAAATGTCCTTGGCATTCATCAATACCCGTCCTTGGACCACCGCTAATATTATCGGTGCCACAAGCATGGAACAGCTTAAGGAAAACATTGATAGTATCGATGTTGATTTTACGCCTGAAATGCTAAAAGAGATAGAAGAGGTGCATAAGGTTATTTCCAATCCGGCACCGTAGTATTTGAATTAAGAATTATTAATGAAAGATGAAGAATTAAGTTTTTTGAATTAAAG
>JAHDDF010000506.1 GCA_020629475.1 Saprospiraceae bacterium | reverse complement strand
CTTTTCAAAATGCAGGCTCTCCTTGGCAATCCCCAGGGAAATCGATTATCCTGGCATCCAATATTTCCAAGGAAAAAGTATCGCTACTTCCTACCCTGTCCTCCTTGGGAAATACCTGCAAGAAAAGGGCATTCAAGCGGATATCGAAGAGATTTCCGGTAGCGTGGAAATCGCGCCGGGTATCGGTTTGGCGCAAGGTATATGCGATATCGTCAGTACCGGTTCCACCCTTCTTTCCAACGGTCTCAAGGAAGTGGAAACGGTCATGAAAAGCGAAGCGGTACTCATCTCCTCCCCTAGCCTTTCCCAAGAAAAACAAGCCCTAGCCGACCAACTCCTCTTCAGGATCCGCTCGGCTAGAGCCGCCAAGAAAAACAAGTACATCCTCCTCAACGCACCCAATACCGCTATCGAAAAAATAACCGCCATTATCCCGGGCATGAAAAGCCCGACGGTTACCCCGCTCGCGGATTCGGGTTGGAGCAGCATGCACAGCGTGGTAAACGAAAATGATTTCTGGGACGTCATCGACAAACTCAAAGCCGCCGGTGCCCAAGGAATCCTTGTGGTTCCCATCGAAAAAATGATCCTCTAAATCCGATATCCATGCAATTCTACAATAATCCATCCCCGGAATTATGGGATAATTTATCCCGCCGTCCTTCTTCCGATAGTAAGGATATATCAGGTATCGTCAAATCCATTATGGCTGAGGTAAAAACCGGTGGGGATAAAGCTTTACTCCGATTTACCCGCAAATTCGATGCTCCTAACCTTACATCACTTCCGGTTACGGAGGAAGAAATCCAAGCGGCAGAAAGTCTAGTTCCGCAAGAATTAAAGGATGCCATCCGTCAAGCGGAAAAAAACATTCGTCTTTTTCACGAGGCACAAAAAACGGATGATATTGAGGTAGAAACCATGCCCGGCGTTACCTGTTATCGTAAAAGTGTAGCAATCCAAAACGTAGGGCTTTATATCCCGGGCGGAACGGCGCCTCTTTTTTCAACCTTACTCATGCTCGGTGTTCCCGCCACTATTGCGGGTTGTGATAATATTACGATAACGACACCCCCGAATAAAGACGGAAGTATTGCTCCGGCTATCCTTTTTACCGCACAATTATTGGGCATTAAAAACATCTTTAAAGCAGGCGGGGCACAGGCCATTGCCGCCCTTACCTACGGTACCGAATCCATCCCGAAAGCGGATAAAATTTTGGGGCCCGGAAACCAATATGTAACGGTAGCAAAACAACTCGCTACCCTACAAGGAACGGCAATTGATATGCCCGCCGGACCTTCCGAGGTTTTGGTTATTGCGGACGAGGATGCCAATCCCACATTCGTCGCCGCCGACCTATTATCCCAAGCGGAACACGGGACGGATAGTCAAGTTGTTTTACTTTGTTTAAGTGATAATTTCAGGAAAGCTGTTTCCTTGGAAATCGAAATACAATTACAAAAACTCCCTAGAAAAGAAATCGCTGAAAAAGCACTAAAGAATAGCCGTTCCATCATTTTTAATGATATAGAAACTTGTTTACAATTCAGCAATACCTATGCGCCTGAGCACTTAATCCTTGCCCTAGAAAACCCGGATATTTTTATTCCCGATATTAAAAATGCAGGTTCCGTATTCCTAGGAAAATATACCTGCGAAAGTGCCGGAGATTACGCATCCGGAACGAACCACACACTCCCTACCGCCGGTTACGCCCGCTCATATAGTGGTGTTTCATTGGATTCCTTTTATAAAAAAATAACCTTCCAAAAAATAACAAAACAAGGAATTCAAAACATCGGAAAAATCATTGAAATCATGGCAGAATCCGAAGGACTACAAGCCCATAAAAACGCGGTAAGTCTGCGCCTAACGGCAATTAAGAATGAGGAATTAATAATGAACAATTAAATCATTCGTAATTGACACATTCGTAATTCGTAATTGACACATTCGTAATTCGTAATTGAATCATTCGTAATTAAAAAAAATGAAGGCAAGAAAAAATATACAGGAATTACAACCATACTCTTCCGCTCGTTCCGAATTCAAAGGAAAAGCATCCGTATGGTTAGATGCCAATGAAAATCCCTTTGGGGAAAAGGTAAATCGCTACCCTGATCCTTTACAATGGAAACTCAAGGAACGTATCGGTGAAATAAAGGGAATTAATTCCAACAATATTTTCTTAGGGAACGGAAGCGACGAGGCAATCGACCTACTTTTCCGCGCTTATTGTGAACCCGGAAAAGATAGAATCATTACCTGTCCACCTACTTATGGCATGTACCAAGTATCGGCGGATATCAATGATATTCAATCCCGTAAAATCCCCTTGAATACTGACTTCTCCTTGAATACGACAAGGATTCTCCAAGCAGTGGACGAGCGCGTAAAAATGATTTTTATCTGCTCCCCGAATAATCCTACCGGAAATGCGCAACCACTCAGGGATATAAAAATATTGGCTACTAATTTCAAAGGATTAATAGTTGTAGATGAAGCATATATTGATTTTTCGGAAACGGAATCCGCTATTTCCTTACTAGCGGATTTCCCCAATATCGTAGTTCTCCAAACCTTTAGTAAAGCATGGGGAATGGCGGGCATTCGTCTTGGGGCGGCTTACGCCAATCAGGATATTATCGACATCCTAAATAAAATAAAACCACCTTATAATATTAATGCTCTCACCCAAGAATACGCTCTACAAAAACTATCGAATCCTGAAATAATTAAAGAACAAATTCAGGAATTGATTGCTGAAAGGGACAAACTAGAAATTGAGTTAAGGAAACTAAACTTCATCAATCGGGTTTATCCTTCCGATTC
>JAHDDF010000505.1 GCA_020629475.1 Saprospiraceae bacterium | reverse complement strand
CACATTTCCAAGCAATTGATTCATTCAAAGGCAGCCACACAATTACTTAGTACAGTCAAAATCTAAAAATATAGCCATCTAAAAATCTAATTGTCAAGAAATCTAGAAGTCCAAGTGTCTTGTTGTGAAAGGTATTTGCTATCTTAGCTGTTCTTTATGAACTATGCGATTCTAATTCAAACGAAACGTACTTTTACAGGCAATGAAGTATTCCATCAATAAACAGGAAAAATACACGGTGCTTTCTCTAGAGGAAGCCAACCTGAATTCCGTTATCGCTCCCTCTTTAAAATCCGAATTGGTGATTTTGAGAAACGAGGGCATTCCAAACTTGGTACTGGACTTGTCCGGTGTCAAATTCGTGGATTCCTCCGGTTTGAGTTCCATCCTTACCGCTAATCGTTTGTGGAAGGATGGCGGTATGTTCATCCTTACGGGTGCCACTCAACCGCACGTTAAAAAATTGATTGAGATTTCACGCTTGGAATCCGTCCTTACCATCGTTCCTACCGTTGAGGAATCCGTGGATTATATCTTCATGGATGAAATCGAGAAGGAACTTAATTCCGAGGATGAATAAATGAAATTCGAACTGACGATTCTGGGCTGTTCCGGCGCCCTACCGTTTAAGGATCGATTCCCGACTGCTCACGTATTGAATATACGTGAGCAGTTGTTGTTAATCGACTGTGGTGAAGGCACTCAAATACAAATGGGGCGCTTCGGAATCAAGCGCGGTAAAATCAAGTACGTTTTTATCTCCCACCTCCACGGGGATCATGTTTTTGGTTTACCGGGTGTGCTTTCCTCTTTTGCGCTAAACAATAGAACGGAGCCTTTAACCATTTTTTCCCCGCCCGGATTACAAGAAATGGTGGATGCCCAATTCCCCTACGATAAGGAAAAGAAAGGACCCGGATTTGATATCCACTATATCACGACCGATCCTTCAACATCCAAAGTCATTTTAGAAACGGAAGATTTTACGGTTACCACCATTCCACTCAAGCACCGTGTTCCTTGTAACGGCTACCTGTTCCAAGAAAAACCCAAGGCACGTAAAATGCGCAAGGAAAAAATTGAAGAATACGATATTCCTTTCGATAAAATAAAAGGTATTAAGGAAGGAAATGATTTTACTTTAGAAGATGGTGCCATAATCCCGCACGCGGAACTTACCACCGCCTCTGCCCCACCACGCTCTTATGCCTTCTGTTCCGATACGGCGTATACGGAAGACATTATTCCCATCATTAAAGACGTCGATTTACTTTACCACGAAGCCACCTTCCTACAAGCGGATAAGGACAAGGCGGATTTGACCTTCCATAGTACAACGATTGAAGCGGCTACCATTGCAAAGAAGGCAAATGCCAAGGCTTTGGTGGTTGGGCATTATTCGGCGCGGTATGAGAGTTTAGAAGGACATTTAGCGGAGTGCCGTTCTGTTTTTGAGGAGACGTTTCTTGGGAAGGACGGGGCTGTTTTTGGGGTTGGGTAATTCGTCGGACGACTACAGTCGTCTGACGAATCATGAACTCAATAAGAAATGATCAACATCCAAATTGACGAAAAAAAACCGGAGTTTTATGGTTCCTCTGGGCTTCATCTATATTCCGTGAAATCGGAAAAATCAAATAACAATAGAACCATTCTTATTGACGAAAAAAATAAAGGAATAACACTTTACAAGCAGTATGATTCCATATTGGCATTCCTAAGCAATGAAATTGATTTATACCCATCGAACGATCATGAAGGCAGAATAGAAACATATCCGGTTTACGGTAATCCAAAGTACATGAGGTTTTTAAATCCTATCCAAAACGATATGCAAGAAGTCGATTTTTACGGATATTTGGATGCAAGTGACGTCAGAGGAGTCAGTGAATTTTTAGACGGGAACGCCCTTGATGAAGAACAGGGAATTCGAACATTTTACGATACCCTCTCCGAGAGGGTAAAGGAACATCTAGATATGTGTTTAGGTGATGAGGCGATACCTGAACTGGTTCATTATTTTAAAACCCTGGTCCAATTTTTCAGACAAGCCTCAAACGCAAGAAACGAGGTAATCATTATCGCAAACGGTTAGGGAGGCAATTCTTAAACGATATGTTCGAGCTGAAGCCATCCTAAGGACCTATGCTTATCCCTACTAAAATTGATTTCCAACACACCGAAACATAAAAACGTAGCATCTATATACTGACAAACAAATTTACCCCTTCTGAAACAATGACTCAAAACAAATAATCATCATGGAACTCCTCACCAAATTCAGGAAACTCTTAATCCTTTCTTTTTTCCTATTGGGCGGCATACTGTCTGCCCAGGATTTTCCGGGATGTTCCGAGTTGAGGGAAAGTCTCTTGGAGGACGCCCAAAACGGTATTTATCATTTCTACTTTTCAAGCGGAGGAATGTTACCAAGAACCATCGACCAAGCCAAGAAGGAAACCGCATTCCTAAAAAAATACCCTAAGATCAGAATCGTAAACGGCGGATGCGCATTCCACCCTTGTGATAGGGAATATGGTGCGCCTAATTACGTTACACTTAGGAATAATGCCTTGGATAAAAGCTATGGTCCACAATGGAGAGATGAATTTCCTGAGCATATCGGGAAATTCATCCTTTTGACCAACGATAGAGCAGAATGACGGGGCACCTGCAAAACCAAAAAGTATACAACTTCCGAAATTCCGTATAAGAGGTAGCTCCCTTTCTACCCTTACCTTTGAAGCATCGTTTACAAAAAAGAAGGTAAAAGTGAGTACGAATCAATTCGGCAAGCAAGGTTGGACACCTGAAAGGATAGGAGATTTAAGCGGCAAAACATACGTCA